>CAYXPO010000222.1:0-7537 GCA_964466925.1 uncultured Nitrospirales bacterium | reverse complement strand
GTCATGATTGATGCGCTGGTGGACGACAATAAAGCGCACATGCTGGCGTGTCCCTTTATCCGCACCGTGAACCACATAACGGCGCAAATCAAGATGACCCAGGAATACCCGTTCACCGAATTGGGCAGCGCCGGCATCAACACCGTGTCCAGCACGCGATTCATTGACATCGGGATTCTCCTGGATGTAACGCCGCATGTGCGGAAAGATCCGGAGGGCATCACCTATGTTCAACTCGATTTGAAGCCCGAGGTTTCCTCCGCCACCGGGGTCGCCAACGGGGTTCCGATTCGTTCCGTGCGCAGCAGCAAAAGCATCGCCAATGTGCGGGATGGACAAACGCTCGTGATCGGCGGAATTGCGCAAAGCGATACCCGCAATGTCGTCCAGAAAGTTCCCGTCCTGGGCAGTGTTCCGGTGTTGGGGGCGCTGTTCCGGCACAAAGAAAAAAGCAAGGCCAATTCCGAACTGATGATCTTCGTGACCCCCCGCGTGTACGAACACCCCGAAGCCATTCCCACCGATCATGTGCTGGACCTGTCGCCGTTGGAAAACAGCGTTTCCTCCAAGGCCCCCCGTGCCCCCAACGAAGAACGCAAGGAGTAGCGGCCCATGTCGCTCGACACGCCATCGTTTGATCAAATGAACCGGCAGTCCCGGGACAACCAATTCAGGTTTATTTTCCGGGTGTTGACCGATCATTGGATGCTGATCACCATCGGTGCGCTGGTGGGGGCCTTTGCTTTCGGGGGATTGGCCTGGTTCTTGCGCGAGACATCTCCGGAACGATACACCACCTATAGCGAGGTGGTGATCACCCCTTCGCCCTGGGATAAGGAGTTTCTCAAGGACGTGGGGGCGGTCTCCATCTCGGTCACCCCAAAATTGCTGGTGGACCGGTGTAACAAACGGGCGCTGGCCGAAGGTGTGGCCTTGGCGCGGGTGCAGCGGGACATTATGAAAGGCGGCCCGCTGGGCGGGGTGAGCGGGAAAGAAGAACTCGCCGAACTGATTGCGGGCATCGAGGGGAAAATCACCCTGAAGGCCCTGAGCGAGACCAACCGCGTGCGCATTGAAGTGTCGAATTCAGAGACCCGCCAGGAAGCGCAAGACATTGCGGAATTCGCCACCCGCGCATTTCTCGAACAAACCCGCGAAACCGCCCTGAAAGAAGGCGAGGAAACCCATAAATTCATTCTGAACAAGCTGGAAGAATTGCAAAACCAGTTGTTTGCCGCGGAAACCGCCGAGTGGGACTACAAACGGAAAATGGGCTTCCGCACCTATGGCAAGGTGGATGAGGACATGGCGAACACCTATGAGGAGCTAAACAAGCTCAAGGCCGCAAAAGAGGAACTGACCTCCAAGGTAAAAGAACTCGATGTGGAGCTTTCCAACAACACCACCACCCTGCCGCAGTCGCTGGAACATGTTTCCGATGCCGTGGTCGATCATCTCTTTGGGGAACTCAACGGGTTGCTTCAGGAAAAATTGTCGATGAGCGTGGACTTCACTTCGGCGTATCCGGAATTGCAGGCCCTCGAAGAACGCATCACGGAAAAACAGCAGGCCATCATGAGCGCCCTCGAGCAGCTTGACACCGGGGTCACCGGCGGCAGCACGGTCTGGAAGCGGCGCCAGGAGATTTACCGTTCCCAAGTGGACCTGCGCACCCAGCTTACGGGAACGGAAGTGCGCATCGCCACCCTGGAACGCCTGCTTGAAACCATGGTGCCCCAAATTCCTGAACTCGCCAACAAGAACCTGGAATATGAACGTCTCGTCCAGGAAACCCAGAGTATTCGGGAGCAATTCAACAAGCTCCGGGACCGGGAATGGAAAGTGCGTTCGGCGATTAGCCAGGGAACCGCGCAGGTGGAACGGTATGATCCGGTGCATAAAGCCGTCATAATGCCCCTGGGCGGCTCCACCCGCTTCAGCGTCAATTTTGTCATCGGCGCCATTGCGGGCTTCATTCTGGCGTTGTGTTACGCCCTCATGTATGAATACAACGACACCTCCATACGGAGCATAGAAGATATTTCCCAATATATCGGGCTGGAAGTCATCGGCACCATTCCCCGGATGCGTTTCGGAAGACCCCGCGGAAGGAAACGGCGCCGCGCCACCTATGTCACCACGGTGGAGGAAGAGCAGGTGGATGCCTGCATTGTGACCCAGCACGATCCCAAATCCCCCATTTCCGAGGCCTATCGCACGCTCCGGACCAACTACCAGTTCGCCACCATCAAGCAAAATGCCCGCACCCTCATGCTGACCAGCGCGGTGCCCGGCGAAGGAAAAACCACCACTGCCGTGAACATTGCCGTCACCATGGCCGATTTTGGCATGCGCGTGCTGATTGTGGACACCGATCTCCGCCGTCCGAACGTGCATCGCGTATTGCGCATGGAGCGCGGGCTGGGGCTGGCCGACGTGCTCCGGGGAGAGGTGGATATTGACAGCGTGGTCCGCCCCACACGCATCCGGAATCTTTGGATTGTGTCAAGCGGCCGCGTGCCCTCCAACCCCTCCGAACTCATCGGTTCGGAGCGCATGACCGGGGTCATGAAGCATCTCGGCGCGGAATTCGACATTGTCATTTGCGATGCGCCGTCGGTTCTGGTGGTCACCGACCCCGTGCTGCTGGCCACGCACGTAGAAACCTGCATCATGGTGGTTTCCACTAGCAATGCCCGCCGGGAAACTGTGATTCGCGCGAACAAACTTTTGCAGGCCGCGAAGGTGAATGTGGTGGGGGTCTTGTTGAATGGCCTCGAAACCACCCGGCGCCATTACTACTATTATTACTATTATTATGACGACAGCAAATCCGTCCGGCGGAAATGGTACCACTTCAATTGACGCCCGGGGTTCATCATGTCGGCACGGAGTAAATCCATCCTTGGGCGGGAGGGTATCGCCGCAGGGTGGCGGTTAAGCGAGCGGTGATTTCATGGCCCTCTTTCGATCAGAACGCGGCATCGGACGCGGTGAAATTCCAGAAAGCCGGCTGGAGCTTCCGTTTTTCGCCCTCATCATGGTCGTGTGCAGTTTTATTCTCTTCTTCCTGCACCTCCGCCTGGGTAATCAAAGCCTCACCCTGGCGCTGGCCATAAGCTTGTTCGTTTTTGGCGCGACGGTGGTGCGGGTTGAGTTTGGCGTATACGTGTTGGTGCTTGCCATGATGCTGAGCCCGGAAATTGTCACGGACACCAGTGGCGAGAACAATCTGAAAATCCGGTATGACGATTTGCTGATCATCGTGATTTTTGTGGGTGTTATGGTGAAACTGGCCTTCGAGGGGCGGTTTCAGTTATGGCGCCCCAGTCCAATAAACGCAGGCATTGTCGCCTATTACAGCATATGCATTCTTTCGACGCTGCTGGCCTTGGAACGGAATTTGGGCGCATGGAACCGCCGGGATGCCTTTTTTGTCATGTTGAAAATGCTGGAATTCTATCTCATCTTTTTTTTAGTCAGCCAGGCGGTCCGGGATAGAAACCAGATTCGCAACCAACTCATACTGTTTTTCCTCGTTGCCTTGGTGGTAAGCGCCTACGGCATCTCCACCATTCCCGTGGAAGACCGGGTCGGCGCCCCCTTCGATGAAGGCGGCACGGAACCCAATACGCTTGGAGGCTACCTCACATTGGTTATGTGCATGGCCTTGGGCCTTTTCACCCAAGCGCCCAAGATATATCAGAAAGCCATCCTGGCCGGCATTGCGTCCGTCGCATTTGTCCCTTTCCTGTACACCTTGTCCCGGGCTTCGTATGTGGCTTTTTTGGTGGGCGTCGTGGTGCTGTGCCTGTGCAGCCGGCAGTATGTGTTATTGGTCATAATCGCCGTCATTCTCGGCGCCTCCTCCCTGGTGATGCCGGAAAAAGTCCAGGAACGCGTGCGGTACACCTTTCAGCAGGGGAGCGGTGAAGAAGTGGTCGTCGCGGGACAAAGCACGGGCATCCAAGTGGACAAGTCCACCAATGAACGCATCCTTGTTTGGCGTAAAGTCCGGTTCATTCTTCGGCTTGGTCCGCAGTATTTTCTGCTGGGCGCGGGGGTTTCGTGGGAATCGGTGCTCGACAGCCAATATGCCCGGATAATCCTCGAGACGGGTATTTTGGGCATCCTTGCCTTTGGTTTCATGCAGTTTCGGATTCTCAAGACAATACGGGAAAGTTACCGGTGGACCGATGACTGGATGGGCCGCGGGCTGGGGATGGGGGCCTTTGCCGTGGCGTTGGCGCTGTTGGTGCATGGACTGGGCACCATTTCCTTTCTGATCGTGCGGATTATGGAACCGTATTGGTTTCTGATGGCCCTCATTGTGGTCATACGTGAAAATGCCCTGGCCAAACACTGGGAACGCTTTCAGCGGGCGCAAAATGAACGGCACGCGGCGAAAGCCGCCCCCGCCCCTCCGCTGGGGGAAACCGTATAAACACTTTCGCGCGGCATCATGTGTCCCCGTCCCGGCCGGTTACACCCGGAATGCTTCGTGGTCACCCTTGTTCTTGATGCTGTCCAGCCGCGGGATGGAATAGGTGCCCATCAGCAACTGATCCAGCATGCTCACGTCCGTGGAGAATTCCCGCGCACGTTCCAAATCAATTTTCCCGTCCTTGTACATGCGGTACAGGTACTGCTCAAACACGAATGAATGCGACACGGATTGCTGCATGACGATGCGAATCAAATCGGAATCGCCGGAGGTAATCCCGTCGCCGATGGCTTTCACGTCGTTGAACAGGATTTCCAGGGCGGGCAGGCGCCCCCCGCCAATGCGGGGCACAAGGCGCTGGCAGATAACGCACCGCAGGCAATCGCGGATCTGAAGCTTGACCAGATCGCGCTCAACCGGATCGAAGAAACTGACAATGCGGTTCACCACCTCGCTGGCCGTGTTGGAGTGCAGCGTGCTGATCACCAGATGGCCCGTCGCCGCCGCGTTGATCGCGGCGCGGATGGTGTCCGGATCCCGCATTTCCCCAATGACAATGACATCGGGGTCGTGCCGCAGTGCGCCGGTCACCGCTTCATTGAACGTGGCCACATCGGCCCCGAGGCTGCGCTGGGAAATGATGGATTTCTTGTTGGCATGGACGTATTCTATGGGGTTTTCGATGGTCAGGATGTGCATGGCCTTGTGCGAGTTGATGTAATCCACCAACGACGCCACGGAAGTGGTTTTCCCGCTGCCCGTCATGCCCGTCAGCAAAAGCAGGCCATGGGAGAGATTGGAGAGGCTTTTCATGGTGTCCGCGGGAAGGCACAAATCCTCGAACGAGGGGATGGTTTCCGGCAGAAAGCGAATGGTTGTATGCGGCGCGCCCGACTTGATAAACGCGGAAACGCGTGAATAGCCCATGCCCACCTGATGGAAATTGAAGCTGGTCTGCTTGTAATCCTCGAATTCCTGCCAGTAATTTTTGGGCGCCAGTTCCTTCAACAAGGCGAGTATCTGGACGGATGACAGCACCCCGAGCAATTCCGAATGGTGCGTGTCGCCGTCAATGCGGAACACGGGATGAACGCCCGGCGAAAGATGAACATCACTGGCCTTGTATTGCACCATGGCCTGAAACAGCAGTTCGGGGCTGATCCGGTCCACCCGGTAGTTGTCCCCCGTGCCGCGCCAGACCTCGGGCAATTTCAGGCACAAACTGAGTTTGTCCACCACTTCAAGCACCTTGGGCGTGCCGGATTTGCCCTCCGGCGGACAGTGCATGATGATCCAGCCGTCTTTCTGTTCGAGGGCGCATTCCTCCGGGGAGTCGGCCGCCACGGTTTTTAAGGACTGCGCGGTTTTTTCACTCACGCGGACACGCAGCGTGAACGAGATAAAATCCCCTTTGAAATCCGGCCGCTCCGCCGTCACATTCACCAAGTCGGATTCGACACTGATTTTCCGGGGTATCCCCTGGGTCTGGCGAAGATGACGCTCAATCATCCCCACCACCGCGCGCACACTCTGCTGCTGTCCTATCCCCAAAATAAACTCGGCCATGAGTTCCTCCCGGCGGCGGATTCGCTCCGCCCCTCGTTATGCCTCACCACACATTCCACACCCCCATAATACACGGTTATCGGAAAAACGTCAAAACCTTTCGCATTATTCGTTTTTCGCCGGACGCCCCTCTTGAAATCGGCGGTCATTCTTTGTTACCGTGAAGTCACCGTACACCGCCCAGGGCGAAGCACGCCGTTATGGGCCGCGGGGATGTAAGTGCGGGGTGGGCTGTTGTTCAAAGCCGTCCTACACGCGTTTCACGGGTTGTTGAATTCTTGGGATGTACACCGGAAAGGAACCTTGCCATGCCAGCTATCCTTGTATTGGATGGTACCAGCGAAGAAGCCGTCACCATATTTAAGCAAGCCGGGTTTGACGTGGATGTCAAGCCGGCGCAGAAACCCGCGGAGCTGGCCGCCATTATCGGCGGCTACGACGGCGTGGTGGTCCGCAGCGGCACGAAAGTGACCGCGGAAGCGCTTGCGTCTCCGGGAAAGCTTAAAGTAATCGGCCGGGCGGGCGCGGGGACCGACAACATAGACAATAATGCGGCCACGCAGGCGGGCGTGGTGGTGATGAACACGCCGGGGGGCAATACCATCTCGACCTGCGAGCATATGTTCGCGCTGATGTTCGCGCTGTGCCGGAACGTGCCCAGCGCGCACCAATCCATGCAGGAGGGGCGTTGGGACCGGAAAAAATACATGGGAACCGAAGTCTGCGGGAAAACTCTGGGCATTGTGGGGGTGGGCCGCATCGGCGGGGCCGTCGCCAAACGCGCCCAAGCCTTCGACATGAAGGTCATCGCCTTCGATCCCATTCTGACGCAACTGAAGGCGGATGCGCTGGGAGTCGAACTGGTGACGATGGATGCGTTAATAGAGCGCGCGGATTTCATCACCATTCATGCGCCCAAGTCGGAAAAGACCAACAACATGATCCGCATGGAACACCTAAAGCGGATGAAGCCCACGTGCCGCATCATCAATTGCGCCCGGGGCGGCATTGTGAACGAGCAGGACCTTGCCGCGGCACTGAAGGACAAGATAATCGCGGGGGCGGCCCTCGACGTGTATACCTCGGAACCCTTTGAGAATAATCCGTTTCTCGGCTTGGACAACATCGTTATGACGCCGCACTTGGCGGCCTCGACGGACGAAGCCCAACTCAATGTCGCCATAGACGTGGCCCATCAAATGGTGGATTTCCTCACGACCGGCGCCATTGTCAATGCGGTAAACGTCCCCAGCCTCGACAGCGAAACCCGCAAGGCGCTGTATCCCATGCTCTTTCTGGGCGACCGCCTGGGCCAGTTCCAATCCATGTTCTGTCAGGGCCGGCCGGAATCCATCGAGATATCCTACAGCGGCGAGATAGGCGTCACTGACACGTACCCCATCACTGCGGCCATATTAACGGGATTCCTCACCCCGATGGTCGAGACCGTCAACATGATCAGCGCGCCCGCCCAGCTCAAGGCGCGGGGCATCGCCTCCAGTGAAAAGCGCAGTGCCGCTCCCTCCA
>CAYXPO010000221.1:4609-7582 GCA_964466925.1 uncultured Nitrospirales bacterium | reverse complement strand
CTTGGGAGGCGGAACGGTATTGGACATTGGGAGCGGGAGCGGGTTTCCGGCGATACCGCTGGCAATCTTGTTTTCGGCGTTTGGGGCCATTGCCTCGCCACATCCGGGGGGATATCGTAGCGATAACAGAGAGGGGGAGGGGTACATGCTTAAAGATTTCTTGGAGCTAAATTCCAAAGACTCGTCCCAGCCGTCATTCCCGCGCAAACGGG
Organism: uncultured Nitrospirales bacterium; assembly: GCA_964466925.1. Taxonomy (GTDB): domain Bacteria; phylum Hydrogenedentota; class Hydrogenedentia; order Hydrogenedentales; family CAILVY01; genus CAILVY01. The sequence goes on along the minus strand of CAYXPO010000221.1, from coordinate 7,370 downwards.
AATCCAGAGAAACCGAAGACCATCCAAATGCGAGTGTCCTGGATTCCCGCCTGCGCGGGAATGACACTTTGGAAGTCAAGGTCCGGGAAGATACCTCGTCGCATCAAAAAGGCAATCCTCGCAATGACAAATGGGCCGCTCCGGTGCGGTTTATTTTGGTGGAGCGTTCGGAGAAAAAAGCCGCTTTTCTGCGGCAGGTGGCGGCTATATTGGAATTGGAGCAGGTGGCGGTGGTGCTTGGAGAGTTTCCGGGAGTGGTGAAGGACCGGAAAGTGGATATTGTGACCGCACGCGCGGTGGAGCGCCCGGAAAAAGTCATTAAAGGGATTGTTCCGTTCATTCAAGGGGGGGCCAAGTACCTTTGTCAGTCGGGCAACCCCAGCGGGTGGTTGCGTGGGATGTTCCACGTGGAACCTATAGTGGATGCCTGGACCGAGAAGGGATTCCGGCGGGGAACCCTGCATCTGGTGCTGGGAAAAGGTGTGGAATAAGCATGTTCCACGTGGAACACAAGGGGTCTGGTACGGCCCAGAACTTCCACAAGCTGTTGATTAGGCTAGGCAGAAACTTACACATCACTGTTTGCATCCATAATCACTGAGGGGCGCACGGATTCACCACCTCGGCGGTTCATTCTCATCCATAGGTTGCTTGAGAATGCGTCCTGAAAAAACACACTTAGGACATGGTCTTTTCGAGCCGTGCAATTCGATTTTGAACCGCTTTGGCCGTGTCATCAACGCTTGCGATATCTTTAACTCTGGCCCAAAACTCTACGTCCTCTATGCCGAGCGCCTGAATAATATTCATAAGCGTTCTCCCCATTGGCTCGACTTTGCACTTCTCGATTAGCGACAAGTGTGGTTGCGAAATTTTCGCGCGTGCTGCGAGTTCTTCTTGCGAAAGCCCCGCCTTGACACGCAAGAACCAAATAGCGGCCGCCACGCGAGCCATTTTTTCAATATCAATATTCGATTGAGCATCACTTGAAATCTTCTTCATATCTGTTCACCTTATCTTTAAAATTTATCTTCCGGGGAAAACCCGCCGTAATTTTCTTAATTAGGGAACACAGAAATCGGCACTGCGCTTTTTTTAGATTCTGAGCCATTTAACAACAATGTAATCGAGTTCTCTTAATGCCGATAAAATGTTTTCCACATCATTGCGATTCATAGCTTGTTCCAAAACATCTTGCCATGTGTCTGCATATTTTTTGTCCTCCTCAAGTTCATCGTCGCTAATTTTACCGGATCCACTGAGGCGCAAATATAAAATGTTTATGGTCGCAATAATATCAATAATTCGTGCATTTAGTGTTTCCTCTCCTCCGTTCGCCGCCAGCTTCGATGACTTTTTCGACATACGTTATCCTCCTTTTGAATTTTTCTTCAACGCGCTCACTTTTCATTGTCATTTCAGATTCATCGTACATTCGCTAATCCTTTCTATGCGGATTATACAATACGTTATATATTTTGTCAACCCACATGGATGAATGATTTGCCTAGTACGCTTGAATTCGAATATCCCCCTAGCCTTTCATCCCGGTGAGGGTGATGCCTTGGATGAATTGGCGCTGGGCGGCGAAGAAAAGGAGAATGACGGGAACGGTCATGAGGACGGAGGCGGCCATCATGAGTTCGTGGCGGGCCATAAGGATGAACATGGCGTGGAGGGAGAAGAGTCCTAGGCTGAGGGGGTAAAGTTCCTGCTTGGTGATGAAAACCAAGGGCCCCATGAAGTCATTCCAGACGTTCATAAAGGTAAAGATGGCGATGGTGGCGAGGGCGGGCTTGATGAGGGGGAGAATAATCCGCAGATAGATTCCCCAATAGCTGCATCCGTCAATTTTTGCGCTGTCTTCCAAATCAGAGGGGATGCTGCGCATGAACTGGCGCAGCAGGAAGATAAAGAACGCGCTGCCGAAGAAGGCCGGCACCCAGAGGGGTTTCAGGGTGTTGTACCAGCCGAGTTCTTTGAAAATCAGGAAAACGGGCACGAGGGTGACTTGCGGCGGGATCATGAGGGTGGCGAGCAGAATAACGAAGCAGAATTCGCGTCCGGGCCAGCGCAGGCGCGCAAAGGCGTAGGCCACCATGGAGGCCGCCAGCATTTGCCCGAAGATGTTGAGCCCCACGAGCACAAAACTGTTTTTGACATAGCGCCACACCGGGACCATCCGCATCACCTCACGGTAGTTGAACCATGCCTTGGCCAAAGCGGTCTTCCAGTAGGGGGTGCGGCGGCATTCCAGCGTAATCCGAACCTGTCCCGGTTCCTTGAAATCCGATGCGCCTGCGTCTTTGAGTTTAAGCCAGGTTTTCATCATGACGCCCTGGTCGTCCGCGCTGGCGAATTGCCACGTGGACTCCTGCCAGTTGGTGTTGCTGAGGTACGCAGGCTCCATCGCTTCAAACTTCTTCCCCTCCGCCTCTATCGTCATCCATAACGTATACCAGGAGCGGTCCGCATGATTATTCACCCGAATACGCTTCAAATTACTGAACGGCATCTTCAGGGGCAAGACGGTCTGAATGGCAAAACGGTCCTTCACATGAAAACTGTAATGGAGTTCCTGGCCCGCCCGCTTAAAACCTTTTTCCCGGGGAACCACCGTCAACTGGCCGTATTTCACCTCCCATTCAATCTTCAATGCGGGCGGAGAGGTCTCGGTGCTCATATCCTTGCCGAAAAAGGTGATATCGCCCACCGCCACCCGCCGGTACGCTTGATCAAACACTTCTTCGACCAGCTCGCG
>CAYXPO010000221.1:0-4599 GCA_964466925.1 uncultured Nitrospirales bacterium | reverse complement strand
GCGGGTGATATTGGATGTGAACCATTGCGTGCACTCGGTTTCGGGCTTCGTGAACACGGCATCCGGTGCGCGCCGCAACAAGCGTACAAAAATCGCTTCCGCAACGTCCGGGTGACCCAAGTGAACGATATAAAAGGCCGGAAACTGAAGCTGGATGGACCGGAGATAGTCCGTAATGGCCTTTTTGATGGCGGGCGCCTGACGCTCCCAGTCCTCTTCTTTCACCTTATAGGGACGCTCCGCCCGCTCATTTTCCCGCAACGCAATATAGGGCGATTGCAGAACCTTGTCCGGTCCCGGCACCTTCCATCGCGGCGGAAACAGCTCACTCGGGGTCTTCGCGCTGGTCCCCACGAGCCACAAAAAGGGCGCGGCAAACAGGACCGAGCCCGCGATCAACGCGATATGCAGGATCAGTCCGCGCAACCCTTTTCGTATTTTGCCCGGTTGTCTCATGCGTTTCTATAGACATCCATGTTCGGGTTTTTCAGGCCCTAGTCACCGTTCCGATTCGTAATAGACCCAGCGCTTCGACAGCCACAACTGCACGAGTGTCAGGGCCAGGATAATGAAAAACAACACCCACGCCAGCGCGGAGGCATAGCCCATCCGCATGTACCGGAAGGCATAGGTGAACAGATTAAAGGCATAGAACCAGGTGGATTCCATCGGCCCGCCCCGCGTCATGATATAGGCCTGGGTGAAAATCTGGAAGGTGCCAATCAAGCCCATGACCATGTTAAACAGGATATACGGGCTGAGCATGGGCAGCGTGATGTTGAAGAACATCCGGAATTTACCGGCCCCGTCAATTTCCGCCGCCTCATATAAATGCCGCGGTATCCCCTTGAGGCCCGCCAGCCAGATAATCATGCCCGCCCCCGAGCACCAGAGTCCCATAAGGATCAGGGCCGGCTTCGACCACCACTCATCCTGAAGCCAGGCCGGCCCCTCGATTCCAAACCGCGCCAGCAGCGCGTTAATAATCCCCTCGTGGGGATTGAACATCCAAATCCAAAGCAGCGACGCCGCCACCCCCGGCATGATCGCGGGCAGATAGAAGAAGGTCCGGTACACCGCCATCCCCCGCACTTCATAATTGAGCAACAGGGCAATCCCCAAACTCAGCGCCATCCCCAGAGGAATCCCTAGGGCCATGTATAGAGTGTTCCACAGTGACTTCCAGAACAACTGGTCCCGTGTGAACATCTCGATATAGTTGCCCGCCCCCACAAAATGCGGAGCCGACATCGCATCGTATTCGCAGAAACTCATGAACAGGGAAAACACCAGCGGCCCGCCCCCAAACAGCAAGAAGCCAATGAGCCATGGGGAGGCAAAGAAATACCCGGCATAGAACTCCCGCCGGAAATAGCCCTTGGCGGTGACAGTCCGGTTAAAATACCAATAGAGAAAAATTAGGGTAATGATTACTAATATTATATAGGTGGTCACAATAGGGGTCCACGTGATCGCGGGGTACACCTCCGAACGATAGAGCCGGTTCAGGGCGGCCTGCACCACCTGTTGGCTCTGGTCGAGGGCGGCCTGGGCATTTTTCTGTATGTCATTGGGATAAAAGGACTTATAATAGCCCGCCTCCATGGCGCGGACCTGTTCGTTCCAGAGCACCTGCCCCACCGGGGTTACGGGACGGAATTTTGAGATGGGGAGGATTTCGACAAAGGTCCGCATGGCATTTTTATAGGTAGTTTCCGTGGAGGGATCGCTATACAGGTAATGCTCCATGGCCCAATCGGTGATGTCTTTCCGGCTGCTCATGCGGGGGATGAACACCCCGCCGGTGGCCCGCCAAGTCTGCGCCAAGACATCGTTGCCAATCTGATAGGCTCGTTTGGAGACCAGATATTTTATAAAGGACCACGCCTCTTCGGGGTGTTTTGCGCCAGAGGGGATCACATAGGCATATCCGCCGCACCATCCGATGCGCTGTTTTCCTTCTGGAGCAGGCGCGGGGACCACGCCAAAGCGCAGTTCCCGGCGTGTTTGGGAAATGGCGGCCATGAACCAGTCCCCGTCAATCCGCATGGCGATTTTGCCCGATACAAAGGGGTCCAGGTCGCCGGTCTGCAAGGCGCTCTGATAGGCCAACACCTTCTTGGCACCCCCCATTATATCGTACAATTCCGTCATAAAGGCAAGGGCTTCAACGTTTTCCGGACAATTCATGGTACATGATCGGCCGTCCGCGCTGATAAAGGTTCCCCCGTTGAGCCAGCCGTAAATGTAGAACCAGGAATTGCCAAAATTCGGAATGAACCCCACCTGCTTCAGCTTCCCCGATTCATCGTATTCTGTCATAATCTCCGCCGCCTTCTTTAACTGTTCCCAAGTGCGCGGCGGCCCCACTTTTTGCGGGTTTTCCGGGTCCACACACCCGGCGGCGATCAATTCCTCCGAATACTTCTCCAAGATGTCCAGATTATAATACAGCGCCCGGTTATCGGTGTCCGAGGGTATTGCGAAGAGTTGGCCGTCATAGAGCGACTCCTGCCAGCACGGCTCAAAAAACATTTCCGGACGCAAGGTGGCGGGGTCGTCCGGATGTTCCTTCATGTCCCGGTCGAGGAATTCCTGCAACGAACGGAACGCCCCGCGCGCCGCCCACTCGCTCACCGCGAACCGGTCAAACCACACCACATCCGGCGGGTCCCCGCCCGCCACCGCGCACAACAGCCGCTGCACGTCCTGGGTTCTGTCAATACACGCGCTCTGTCCCAGGATTACTTTTATGGGCGGCGTGCCGTCCGCGCCGTTATGGATAAATTCATAGTCCTTGATTTGGTCCGCGGCGAGCAGGTCGTTTTCATTCCCCCAGTAATACAGCGTAATGGGCTCCGCGGCGGAACACATCATGCCCGCCGTCATTACCACAATCCACAGCCATGGCCCGGAGGTATGCGTCACCTGGTTGCTCCTGAAAATAAACACACCCAACAATCAAAGCACAGGTGAAACAATTCTGTCAAACGAAGACGGTCCGCTATCAGTGGTTAGAGCCAACGTGAAAGGCCGGAGGAGGAAACAAATTCGATGAACGAATGCAAAGTACAACTTTGACGACATCTGCGTTCCAAAGTATAACTTTGGAACGAGTTACCATGAATCGCAGATTCTCCCTAAAACCATGAAAATAGCCATGAATTTCTAGAGCGGTAGGGCGGGATTTGTTCCCGCCAGCAACTGGATAGGAATGATGGCGGGTATGAAACCCGCCCTACATTAAACAATGAAAACAGCCTTGATATCGACGAATTTTCAGAGCAGATGTATTTCATGTCCAACTGCTGCATGGCTGTCATCTCTATTGGCCCGAATTGGACGTGGGCCTAGACATAGACGCCCTGGAACATCCCGAAGCCTATCCCCTGCGTTCAAAAGTCCTTCCGAGAACCGCCACACCCTGATTTCCGCCTTCCCGTCCGGCCATTCTTTTCCTCGCAACACGGCTTAAAAAGCAGGTCATGCCTCCCCTTTTTCTGGAATATCACGTATAATAACGGTGTTTGCTGGGGAGTACGCGTCTTCGCCTGGGATGGTCATGTCCGTAAACTGGGTTTGAAAATGTCATGGAAGGTCCAATGAGTGCACGAAACGCACGGTGGTATCTGAGTATCTTGGGGATATGCATGGCTTCCGCCGTGTTGGCGGCGCCGCACAGCGCCGATTATCAGGCCCCGGAAGGGATAATGGACCTTTCGGAGTTGTTGCGGGTTATCCAATTCTATAATGTTGGAACCTTTCACTGTGCGGCAGGCACGGAAGATGGCTATGCGCCCGGAACCGGGGACCAGGCCTGTACCCCCCACAAGAGTGACTATGCGCCACAGGATTGGTCCATCCGCCTGTCCGAATTGTTGCGGATGATCCAATTTTTCAATTCCGACGGGTATCACCTGGAACCGGGCACGGAAGACGGGTATGCCCCCGGTCCCGGCGGGCTCTATGAAGGCGAGGGAATCGAAGAGGGATCGCCGCCCGAAGGGTTGCCGGAAGAGGGAGAAGGGTTTTCCGAAGGCGTGCCGGAAGGAACTATGGAAGGGGCGGCGGAAGGCGAAGGCGCTGTCGAGGGTTCCCCGGAAGGCGAGGGCGAAGGGGAAGAGCCGGTCTATGCGATTGGCTATACCACGATCACGTATCAAGACACCGCGCGCGGCAATCGCGAGGTGCCGGTAAAGATTTATTATCCGGCGGCGGCGGCAGGACAGGACACCCCGGTGGCCGGGGACGCGGGCCGGAAATTCCCCGTGGTGATTTTCGGGCATGGTTTTGTCATCGGCATCGAGTATTATGGCTATCTCTGGGATGCGCTGGTGCCCAAGGGGTATATCGCGGTGTTGAGCAACACGGAAACCAGTGTTCTTCCTTCTCATGAAAACCTGGGCAAAGACCTGGCCTTCCTGGCGGACCGGTTCCAGGCGGAAGGCGCGGATACTGGTTCCCGGTTCTATGAGAAGGTGGCCTCCAAGACCGCGGTGCTCGGCCACAGCATGGGCGGGGGAGCCACGTTTCTCTCGGTTCAATATAGCGCCAACATCACCACCATCGTGACCTTTGCGGCGGCGGAAACCAATCCGT
>CAYXPO010000220.1:0-7588 GCA_964466925.1 uncultured Nitrospirales bacterium | reverse complement strand
CCCAAGGCTGCATAGCGGCATTAAGCACCGAAACACCAAAGGTCTGGCTGGTGCTCCAAAGGGCAGATAGCCGGACCGCAACAATGAATCCCTCACGGGGGTCAACGCCAGCGAGGGGCCAATTTAACACGGCCGCCGTCGAGTCCGTCAAGGGGACGGTATATAAGGGATCGCCAAGGTAATTGCTGGAAAAGGGGCCATACGGATCGTCCGGATTGCTGTAGGTGCGTAAAAACGGGAATTTGGGGTTATCGGGACTGAGCCTTTCCAAAAATCTAAACCCATCGGGCTGCGCGGGGTAATAATTTGCGGCAGAGATATTCTCGTAGCAAAGGTAATAATCTTCGGAACGTTTGCATACCGGCAGCGGCCTGGGATCAAAGCAAAAACTCAGGGAGTAGTGTTCATCGTTAATATTGAGATTTCCAGCCGAATCCGGGGTTTCATAGGGGAATCCATGGCTATCCCATTTTAACATGGGTTCTCCTGCTTGGATTTGGAATGCGCCTGTGGTTCCGCTTTTTCGCCAGATATACCGTCCGTCATATTTGGTATTCAGGACTTTGTCTGGCACACCTCCGGGCCCACTGTCCACAAAAAGCCCAAACTCATTGATATCCTCTTCTTTGGGCCCATTGCCGCGCGGATAGGGGCGGCTCGCAACAATGTCGCCATGAATGGAGTATTCAAGATAAGTAAGGACGCGGGGGGCGGCACTTTGTCCGGAATAGCCCATATGGATGTAGAAGAGGGGAACCCAATCATTCAATGGGAGCAGCCCCATGCTGTCGTTGGCGCAAATCAGGTCTTCCACTTCAAAACTGGCGCTGTCCAATACGGCTTCCAACACCAAATCATTGTTTGTGTTCAATGGATCGGGGGCGATATAGGGCGCATCGCCCAAGGGCGGGCACAGGAACGTCACGGCGCTGTTCGGATCCTTGATTTTCAGGCGCATGCCCACCACGTATTTACCCGCTTTTGTAAAGACGGGATAATCCACACCGCCCAGGGAAACGGTGGGCGAGGCCGTGGAATAGGGAATTTCGATGGGTTCCAGTTCATCGGGAAATACATATTCCCCGTCTTCCTGTTTGGGGTCCGGCCCCAAAACATACCACAAGGTGCTCACCACCCCCAAGGTTCCGGGAACGCTGAAGACCGGCGCAAAGGTGACCACCATGGGCACCGGCCCCTTTACGGGATTCGCGGTGTACGTATACGTCACCGCATCGCAGGGATCGGGGCCGAACGCCGCGACAATCACCGGATTGCGGTTCATGCGGATAACGCACGTGATGCCGTCATCCGAATCGGCCGCGGTGAGCCCGTTCCACCCCAAGAACTGCTGTCCGTCATCAGGGACGGCGGTCAGCGTGGCGGTGGAACCATACGGATATTCCTCGGAACAGTTGTCGCTGTTCTGCGTGCCGCAGGCAATTCCATCGTTCAGCGACACCGGGGCGGTTACCGTGCCCCCCACCGGCACGTCGGGCAGGGTCACGATACAATGGGTATAGGCCAGCACCGTCGGCGACCAGCTCGACCAGCCGCTCGACCATGTCTGCGTGGCCATGCGGAAACGATAGGCCCGGCAGGCCTCCCCGGAAAAATAATACTCGCGGTCCAGCGGCCAGAGGGAAATTTGCCCCGAATTCGATCCGTCGGACCACTCAATGACAAAACCGGAAACCTGCCCGGTGGAATCTTCGGTGTAGTTCCACGTGACTTTGATAAGGGAATTGTTCCCCCCCACATACGCATCCGCATTCGCCACCGGTTCCGCGCGCACATTGCTGGGCGGAGGAACCCGCTGGAAAACCGCCGCGATGGTGGCATTGCCATCCACCTTGAACGGACACAGCGAGGAGGTGGTGCAACTCGTTCCCCCGGTCCACGAGGAAAAGGCATATCCGCTGTTGGGGCTGGCCGTCAGCACCAAATCGGCCGTGGCGGGAAATTCAAAGGAACATTCATCCGAACACGAGCATCCGTACGAACAGGGGCTGGCGCCCTGGATTTCCACCGACCCCGTGCCGGGGGGCTGAACCTTGATCGTCACCTCGCAATACGTGCGCGCATCCACAACATTTGAGGAGGTCTCCCCGTCCGCGTTGCGGGCCAGCACACGGTAATAGTAGCGGCTGCCCATGGCCAAGCCCTCATCGCTATATTCCACGGCGCCGGCGCCCATCGGCCCAAAGACAGCCACTTGTTGCCAGGGTTCCGCCACCGCCGTCTTGCGCTGGACCACATACTGGGTCTCCCCCGTGACGTCCGTCCACTGCAACTGGATGGACTCCGCGGACGTGCCGTGGGCGGTTAAATCATTGATCGTTCCCGGAACCGCTTTGTCCGCCGGGGCATTGCGCAAACATACGTCGTCCACATACATTCCCGCGGAAACGCCCGCCGCCACATGGCCTTCAAACCGCAGCACATGCGCCTGGCCATCCGCAAACGCCTTCAAATCCACCGACACCCGCGCATATCCGGCATAGGCCGCCGCATCCGATTCCGAAACCTGAAACACGGATTGCGTGTCCACAAGCACGCGCAGGGACAGCGGCGTTTCGGCCTGCGGAATCGCCAAATAAAAGGTCAACGACGCATATTCCTTTTTCGGGATCACCACCGTCTGCCACAACGCGCTGTCCACCGCAGTTTCGGCGTTCCCCGAAAACCACGCCCACCAGTTGCCCGTGCGCGAATGCAGGGTCCCGTCGCATTGCGAATCACACAACGGCGCCTGCCCCGTCGAACTCTCCATCCAGTAATCATTCGCGGCGTTCAATTCAAAACTGGGGTCTTGCAGCAGGTTCCCCTCGCAGGTGAACGCCGCCGACGCCGCCTTGGAAACCGCGGCCAGACGCACCGGTCCGGGCAAGGGCGGCGTGCCCGTGATGCTCGCCAACTGCGTCGGCGCGGCAGCACCCTGCGGTTGTTCCGGAGTCATTCCAATGACCCCCAGCATAACGAGCGCGGCCAAAGCCAGCCCAATCGTAGCGCCGTACTTAATGCTCACGTTGACATTCTCCTGCGGCAAAACGTGTTTTCGCTTCCAGGCCCTTTTGGCGCTGAAAACGTTATTTCTCTGCTTACATCTCAATATCGCCGGCGGACAAAAACACCCGTGCGGCCATGCGCACACCTCCCGTGTAAACGGCCTGGCTCTTCAGCCGCCGTTCGCACGGGCACGCCACGGCACCGTCTGTTCCTGTCTGCCAGACGCTGTACCAACATAGATTTCCCCGGCTATTCGCTTCGTGTTTTATAGCATAGCCCATGCGTGGTGTCAATAGAGAAAGACGGCGCAATTCCCGAAAGGACACGGATTTATGGGTGCGGCACCCCTCCCGCGCCTTGGCGATTTTCTCGTTTTTTGTCAATAAATTCCTTTTCGGCACCACAATGTCTCCACCAGCCGGACGTCAGTATAGCGCCGGAGGGGGTTCCTGTTTCAAGTAAGCGCAGCCCGGCCATCCTCCGTGCGGCGGCGCCCGCTAGGGTTCGCGAATGCCCCGGCACATTTCCCGGACGGTATCCATGAGTTCTTGTTTGATTAAAAACACGCCGGAACGCCCCTCGCAGCGGGCGTAGCGCCGGCCGGAATTTTCCGGGTCCGTCTTTCCCACCCGCAACGGCCCGAAACGGGATTCTTGCGGGGGCGTGGCATTGGCCGCGCGGGTGGTCAGGCACACGGTGAACACGGGAGCGTCCAACCCCAAGGCGGGCGGCTCCGGGGGATCTTTCACTTCGGCCACCGCGTTTAATTCCGCCAAAGCCTCCACCAAGGCCTCCACATCACTCTGGTGTTCCAAGATTTTATTCGGGGGTTGCGTGACCACCCATTGATCATGCGCTTTTTCGAGGACATAGCCCTGGTTGTCCAATTGGAATTCGATCTTGCATGCACCGGTCTTGGAAAAGCGCATCAACTGTTTGGACCGAAAACGCAGGGCGTCGCCCATCACGGCGTCCGCGGACTCCCTCGTCAGCATCAGGACATCGCCGGTGTCCTGAGTGGCATAGACCATGCCGGTGGCGTCATTCGGAACGGCCTTGAAACGCAGGAGCGCCGGGGTGTCCGTTCCGTCAAAGGCCAGGGCAAGGGTGGCGTCGGGATCGTTCAACCCATATTGTTCCATCGGACCGCCGGGAAAGCTGCTGCATTCGACCCACTTGAACGCGGCGATATAGTCGGAGAGGGCCACCGGACTGGTTTCGGGATCCTGGGGTTCCACCAAAGCCCATCCGCCTTGGGGGTCTTTTTCCAACACAAATCCCGCGCCGCCCCGGGCACGATATTCCACTTTCTTCAAGCCGGTGACCGGACGGGTGATCAAACGGCGCTCCCGGAACGCGTCCGGCGATTTTGGGAACAGATTCAGCAAATGACCGTCCACCAGAAAAACCGCCGTGCGGTCCGCGCGGCGCGCATAGACCTTGCCGGTCTTTTCATCCGTTTTATCCCCGATAAAAAGCGTCTGCGGCGTTCCATCCCGGGCATCCGCCACGGCAATGCGCAAAGAGGCGGGTTCCAACCCGTAGTCCTTCAGCGAGGCGGGCTTATCCACATACCCTTCGCCCATGGCGTACTGCACCTGCTTCACCAGTTCGTCCACCTTCTCCTGATTGGCGGGGGCTTCCACCGGCGCGCGCATGCGCCATGGGGCGTCTTTGGACGGACGCTCGAATACCACTGTCACCGATTCCGCGCCAAGGGCGGGCGGGTTGTCCATGGTGGTCTCCTTGCGCCCGGTCCAGATGCGGGCGAATTCAAACCGGAGCAGGGGCGATTCCCGGTCATTCCAAAGGAAACGGTCCCGCAAGTCATTGAGCGAGCGGTCGAGTTCAAAGAAGGCGTTTTTCGTAACCAGAAAAACAGGCCCGTTGTCTTGTTGGGCATAGCGAAAACTTTCCGTGGGATCCAAATTGCCGAAACGCAGATGCACGTTTTCCCCCGAGGCCAGCCGCGCCTGGACCGTGAGGGCGGGCGCCTCCAATCCATAGTCCGCGGCATTGGCGGCTTGTTTCGCGATGGTGCGCTCATTGGTGAGCGCGGCCACATGCTGCGCCATGCGGCTCCACAAGACCTGAAGGGGAACTATCGAGGCATCCGGCTTGGTGATCGCCCACGGCCCTTCGCCGGTTCGTTCGGCGGCGCAGGGGGGCTCGTTGAGCCGGAGAACTTCCAGCGCCTGAACGGCGGGCGCCTCAAACGTGAAAAGGCGCTTGGCCGCCTCGGCCCGGCGCGCACCGCGTTCCTGGAATTTCTGCGCGCCGAAGTAAATCCCGCATAACGCCGCGAACACCAGTCCCAAAACAAGGGTGGACCGGAATTTCATTGGTGCTTCCTCCGCGCCCAGAACACCACAAGGCCCGTCAGCGTCACCAGTTGCGCGGTGAACAGCGTGGAGAACCAGGCAATGGCGCGCTGTTGCCGCTCCGAGAGCACAAGGGGGGGCGCTTCCTTGCCGGAGGGCCGGATGGCGATCAGTTCCTCGTGTTCGCTCAGCCAGGCGAACGCGTTGAGCACAAAATTGAAATTTCCCGGAACGTTCATGCGGAAATTCGCGGCGAATTCAGAATCCCCCACCACCACCGCGCGCGCTTCCCGGGGATTCCCCGCTCCCGCCTTCGCGCCCGCGGCCGCCGCCACCGCCAAGGTGATCGGCCCTTTCCGCTCACCGTCATCCAACTTGGCCTGGTGGGTTTCGAATACCTTCGCCACATCGGTTTCCGCCCAGAAATCCGGGGTGGTGCGCAACAACGGCGTGACGCTCACCCCCTGATACAGGTCCGCCGCCGCCTGCACCGAGCGGCAGGCCTCCAGCAGCATGGATTGATCAAACCCGCGTGTGATGGGATGTTCCCCGTTGAAACACCCCCGGAAGGCCATAAACCCCGTTTCGGTTTTCTCAAAGGGCTGCTTGTCGGTGGTTAATTCCATTTGCCAGGGATTGGTCTGTTGATCGGTCATGGCCATGTCGCTGCCCACATTGACGCCAAAGCGCTTTTCCAGCCAGGGGCGCAACTGCTCCGAAGTGCGTCCGGCCCGGACGTTTTTCCACGGGTCCATCAGCACCAAGAAGCGCCCGCCGCGGTCCGCATACGCGTCCAACGCGGCGATTTCCTGCGGGTGCAAATCGCCGGTGGGGTTATGAATCACCAGCACATCGCAATCCGAAGGAACTTCCGGCGCGCTGATCTTGATGGCGATCCGCTCGGTTTTATACGCTTCGCCCTCCAACAGGTTTTTCAGCATGGACGCGCCGGAATCCCCCTCGTCAAGAATGTCGCGCTCATGATGCCCGGTCAGGAAACACACCTTGGGTTCGGAATCCCGCAGGACATTCACCAATGCATTCGTAAAATCCCGCTCTTCCATGCGCGGACTCCCGCCGGAAAGCGTGATCACCCGCTGCCGCGCACCCACGTTCAACACGACGGTCCCCTGCACGGACTTGTGCGTCACTTTCAGTTCGTCCAGGCGCGCCCGGTCCACTTGCGGGTCCAGAAATTCCACCTTGAGGAGATCGGTATATTGTTGACATTGTTCCAGGAACCGCTGGGTCTTGTCGCGCGCGATCACCACCAATTCCTCCTCGACATTCAGGAAAAAACAGGTGACCTTGACCTCCTTGGTCATGCCGCGCAACACCTGCACGGTTTGCGGCGAAAGCGAACGGCGGCCTTCCTGGGTCAAGTCCCATGAAACGTTCCAGGTCTTCACCATGGCGAAGACCACCATGCAGATGCCCAGGAAAATCACGGAGGAAAACACCGCGTTAAGGCGGCCCGCGGCGCGGCCCTCGAACCGCGCCTGCCCCGCCATGCTTCCAATCGTCAGGGCCAGCCATACAAGCCCCAGCACCAGGGAAAGTGTCAACGGGGCCAGCACCCAGAAGGAAAACACCTGCTGGGCGCCCACCATCAGATTCAGCGCCACGGCCAGCAAGACCAGCGCCGCTATGCCGCTACTCTTTCGCACCAAAGGCTCTTTCTATACGCATTGCGGGGTTTCCCATGGGTGTGATGCGCTATCCTTTCCAGTTCCGGCTCTCGAGCGCGCGGAAGGTCAGGAAAAGGAAAAAGGCGGAAAACAAGAGATAATACACCACATCTTTCGGTTGAAACACACCCTGCGCCATGTCGCGCGCGTGGGCGTCGAGGGCCAGTTCCGTGGCCAGCCCGCGAAACACGAGATACACAAAACTCACCGGCCCCTGAAGGGCCGCGGGCCAATTGGCGGGCACGGGACACACCTTGGGCAAATCCCCGCCCAAGTTGCCCACTACATACGACAGCAAAAACAGCCCGAACGTGAGCGCCGCCGACGTAATCTGGTTGTGGACCAGGGCGGAAATCAGAAATCCCAGGCTGATGAACGCCGCGCTCATCAGAATCACCGTAAGCAATCCAAACACGAGGACGGCGGGCTCGACATCAACGAAATAGGCCACAATCCCAAGATTCACGGAAATGGTGAGCATCATGACCAGCACCATGGCCATCGCCGCGAGATACTTTCCGAAAATGATGTCGCGGTCCCGCAGCGGATAGGTCAGGAGCAGTTCTATCGTGC
>CAYXPO010000219.1:0-7595 GCA_964466925.1 uncultured Nitrospirales bacterium | reverse complement strand
GAGGCGGCGTTCGCGCGGGTGAAGTTGGTGATGGAGACGCATGAGAACGCGATTCTTATTCCCAAGGACGCCCTAATCGAGGAAAACGCCCGGTCCTATTTGATGGTGGTTCGGGAACAGGCTCCGGAAGGGGCGGCGGAGGGGGAGAACACGGCGAAACCCGCAATGGTGGCGGAGCGGATCGAGGTGCAGAAGGGGCTGGAAGACAGCAACAGCATCGAAATCCTTTCGGGAATTGATGAAAAGACGCGGATCGTCACCCTGGGACAGCATACCCTGAAGGCGGGCGCGCAGGTGGTCATCACCAATGCCCAGGAACAGATTGTATCGAAGGCCAATCAGTTGTCTCAGGATGACATTCAGGATGCGTTGAAGGAAATGCAGAAGGAGAACTGATCGTTCTTCTTTCAGACGGGTTTTGCCCCGGGGAGGAGGTGGGGGGCAGGCCCGAAAGGCGTGCAGCTAACCATGAGCAGACCGGAGACCTTGGGGCCCCAACCCAAACCGTATCGCGTCGCCATTCGCCGGCCGGTCACGATGGCGATGCTTTTCCTTACGTTGATTGTGTTTGGCTGGCGTTCGTTTGAACAGCTGCCGGTCAATCTGATGCCGGACATTTCGTATCCGGCCATGACGGTGCGGACGGAATATGAAGGGGCGGCGCCGGAGGATGTCGAAAAACTGGTGACCCGCCCCCTCGAGGAAATGCTTGCGGTAGTGGGCGGGGTGGTTGAAATCAGCAGCATCTCTTCGCCGGGCCTGTCGGAAATTGTGTTGGAATTCAACTGGGACACCGACATGGCGGTGGCGCAACAGGAAGTGCGGGACCGGCTGGATTTGTTTGAGCCGCCGAAGGAGGTGACGGAAAAACCGGTAATCCTGCGCTAT
Organism: uncultured Nitrospirales bacterium; assembly: GCA_964466925.1. GTDB lineage: Bacteria > Hydrogenedentota > Hydrogenedentia > Hydrogenedentales > CAILVY01 > CAILVY01. The sequence goes on along the minus strand of CAYXPO010000219.1, from coordinate 6,707 downwards.
GATCCCACGCTGGATCCGATTGTGCGTTTGGCGATTACGCCGGGGGGCGGACTGCTTGGGCCGGAACAGGAACAAAAGGTCCTGACGGACATCCGGGGCGCGGTGGAACGGCAGGTGAAGGCGGACCTGGAATCGGAGACGGGGGTTGCGCAGGTGGCGGTGAAAGGGGGCCGGGAAGAAGAAATACAAATTCTGGTGGATGCGGAGCGTCTGAAAAACCTGGGGTTGTCGCTGAATCACATTGTGGACGCGCTGGCGCAGCAAAACATCAATCTTTCCGGCGGGCGGCTGCGGGAAGGCAAGACGGAATACATGGTGCGCACCCTGAATGAGTTCGCCGACCTCAATGAAGTCAAGAACAGCATCATCACCGCGCAGGATGGGCGCACTTTGCGGATCGAGGACGCGGCGCAGGTGTCGCTGGGGTTCAAAGAGCGCGAGAATGTGGTGCGTGTCAACGGGATGGAAGCGGTCGAACTGAAGATTTTCAAGGAGGGCGATGCGAATACGGTGCGCGTGGCGGATCGGGTGAAAGACCTTCTGGGGGTGCCCCGGCCCATCGGTGTGACCGAGAAAGTGCTAAACTGGATACGGGGGAACATTGCCGGTGTCTTCTCTTCCCCAAACGAAGCGGCCGCGCGGGAGGCCGCACCGGGCGCGGGGCGGGGAAAACTCATGAACCATCTTCCCAAAGGGGCCCGGGTTTCGGTGATTAGCGATCAATCGTTGTTTATCAAGGGGTCCATCAACGAAGTTCAAGCAGCCTGCATTCAAGGCGGTTTGCTCGCGCTCGCGGTGTTGTATCTCTTCCTGCGCGAATTGAAGAGCACGGTAATTGTGGGGGTGGCCCTGCCCATATCCGTGATCGCCACCTTCATCCCCATGTTCATACAGCACATTTCGTTGAACATCATGTCGCTTGGCGGGCTGGCCATGGGCATCGGGACGCTGGTGGACAATGCGATTGTGGTGCTGGAGAGCGTGTTCCGGTGCAAAGAAGAAGGGGACAACCCATTGGACGCGGCGGAGCGCGGCACCCAGGAAGTGTTTGCGCCGGTGGTCTCGGCGGCGCTCACCACCGTCTGCGTGTTCCTGCCCATCGCGTTCGTTCAGGGCATCGCGGGCCAATTGTTCAAGGATTTGGCGTGGACGGTCACCTATTCCACCATGGCCTCGATGCTTGCCGCTTTGTATCTGATACCGATGATTGTCTCGCGCCGGCGCGCGGCAGTGACCCGGGGAAGGCAGGTGATCTGGGTGCTGCGGGCGTACCGGGAAGGGCGGGACACCCGGCATAAGGGCCGGCTGGCGGCGCTGGCGGGCATTCCCAGGGAAAGCATCCGGTACGCCGGGGCGTATTTCCGGGATTCATCCCGTGACGCTTTCGGCTGGGTATTTCTGTATTTGAAATCCCCGCGCATCTCCGTTCGCGCCGGGGCGGTCCTGCTTTTTCCTTTAATAACGGTGATGTATCCGTTTCAAGTGCTGCTGCGCGCCCTCTCCGCCCTGCTGATTGCCCTGCTGTTCTTTTTTGCACTGGCGGCCGTTGTCTTCATTACATTGGGCCGGGCGTTCCTTGTGACGGTATTCTGGCTGCCGCTGGCGGCCTTCAACAAAGGTTTTGACATATTCCGGGACGGTTACGGGATGGTGCTGCGGCACTCGCTGCGCTTTTCACCGCTTATTCTGCTGGTGGTGGCCGGGGTGGCGTTCCACGCCATGACGGTTTTGCCCAAACTTGGACGGGAACTGATACCGCCCATGAATCAGGGGGAATTCGGCATCCGCATGGAGGCGCCGACGGGCACCCGCCTGTCCGACACGGAAGAACGGGCGATTGCCGTTGAACGCATTATCCGGGGGGTGCCGGAAATTGGATCGGTATCGGTGGAAATCGGGCCGGACAAGGACCGTTCGGTGCAGGAACGCGGGGAAAACATTGCGCAATTCACCGTGCGTTTGAAAGACACGAATCAGGCGCCCAATATCCAGGATCAGATCATCGAAACGCTCCGGCGCGATATCACGCGAACCGCCACCGAGAAAATCACCTTCACGCTCCCCAGCATTTTCAGTTTCAAGACGGCCGTTGAGGCGCAAATTTTCGGGGATGATATTGCGGTGTTGAAACGTTTTGGGGAAGCGGTGATGGAACATGTGCGCGGCGTGTCCGGCGTGCGCGACGCGGAATTGAGCGTGAAAACCGGCTACCCCGAAATCATTATTTCCCTGGACAAAGACTTGTTGGCGAGCAAGGGGATTACGCCGGGGCAGGTGGCGGCCTGCCTCCGCCGGGAAGTGCAGGGGGAAGTGGCCACGCGCTTTAACCGCTCCGGACAGAAACTGGACATCCGGGTCCGCTCGGATGTGGAGCACCTCAACAGCGTGCAGGACTTGCGCCGCCTCTCCGTAAAGGACGGATATCCGCCGATCCCGCTGGAAAGCGTGGCCCGCATCGAGGTGAAGGAAGGCCCCAGTGAAATTCGCCGGATTGATCAGCGCCACGTCGTCGTGGTGTCCGCCAATGTGCAAGGCCGCGATCTGGGCGCGGTGTCGAACGATATCCTGAACGCCCTGGCGCGCGTGGAGCGGCCGGACGGCGTCTTTTTTCAACTGGGCGGACAGCACCGGGAATTACAGGTGTCATTTAACAGTCTAGTACTTGCCGCCCTGCTCGCCTTTTTCCTGGTCTATGTCGTCATGGCCTGCCAGTTTGAATCCCTGGTGCATCCCGCCCTGATCATGATCACCGTGCCGCTTGGGGGTATCAGCGTGATTTACGTCCTGTATTTCGCCCGCATCGAAATCAGCATCATGGTGTTCCTGGGGGGCATCGTGCTCGCGGGCATTATTGTGAACAACGCCATCGTTTTGGTGGATTATGTCAATCAGCTCCGGGAACGCGGACTTTCCAAGTTGGAGGCCTTGGTCCTGGGGGGCAAAGTGCGCCTGCGGCCCATCTTCATGACCACCATGACCACCTGCCTCGGATTGCTCCCCATGATTCTCGGCGCGGGCGAAGGCGCCGAATTGCGCCGGCCCATGGCCATCACCCTTATGGCCGGCCTCTCCTGCGGCACCCTCCTCACCCTGCTCGTCATCCCCATGGCGTACTACCTCTTCGGAGGAGGAGACCCCGAAAAGCCGGAAGCATGATGTTCAAATGAAAATCCAACTGCCGTTTTGTCCGTGCCCGCCCGTGCAAGGCCGTGTTCCTCCCCGCCCTTTCGACCGCTCAAGTTTTTCCCTTTTTTGCGCTATTCTCCCACCCCTCTTTTCCGTTCCCCAATCGCAATCGCCACTCCCTCAGATTGGTTTCATCATAACGACGGCGCTTTCACCGGTTTTGGTGTAGTAACCGCGGCGAATACCCACCTGCTCGAATCCCAACTGACCGTAGAGATGGCGGGCGGCTTCATTGCCTTCGCGGACTTCGAGGCGCATGGAGGCGGCGCCAAGTGTTTTGGCGCGGCGCAGGAGGTAGCGCATGATGCGGGCGCCGACGCCGCGCCCGCGGTAGAGTTTGGCCACGGTGACTTTGGTGATGTGGGCCTCGTCGAGCAAGAGCCAAAATCCGCCGTAGCCCACGATTCGGTTGTGCAGGGTGGCCACATAAAAATAGGCCGCGCCATTTTCGATTTCCTGCCGGAACATGCCGTGTGTCCAGGGATCCGGATAGGCTTCCTGTTCAATCACCATGAGTTGCGGGATATGATCGGCGGCGAGGGGCGCCATGCGCAGGGGCGTATGCTTCATCGGGCTCATGCGTTCAGGAGGAGGGTGTTGGGGTTTGGGCGGCCCGGTTGATTTCCGCCTGTGAGGGGCGGATATAGTCCGGGGCCACGCGCTCCGGGTCAGTGGATACGCCGAGGGCCAGCAGGTGAAACGCTTCCTGCGCCACGCAGGAGGCACGGGGAACGGCGCAGGGGCCGGAGACAAACACCGCCTTGGGCAGACAAGTGCGAATCCGTTCTTCATAAGCCGCGGCCCCATCGCCCAATACATGGACCGGCTCGGGTATCCCTTCGAGCAAGTCTTCAACAGGGCACACGCGGTCTGGCGAAATCTTTTCGCGTTGGCCGGCGCGAAACCGGTAGACCGCGCCATAGACTTCGTTCATGCGCGCATCAAGCATCGGGCAGACCGTGGCGTCGTGGAACGCGCCCAAGTGGGTCATCGCATCAAGGCTGGGCACGGCCACCAGCGGAAGATTCTTGGAATAGGCCAGCCCTTTCCAGGTGGAGGCGCCAATGCGCAACCCCGTGAACGACCCCGGGCCGACCGCAATGGCGAGCGCGTGGATGTCATCAAGGGTGATACAGGCTTCTTTCAGGGTCCAATCCACCGTCTCGATGAGCCGTTCGGAGTGCAGCCGTTTGCAGTCCGCCACATTTTCCGCCAGAATGCGCATGGAGGGCCGCAAGCCCGGCGTCCCTTCGCAGACGGCCACCGTGTTGATGCTGGTGCCCGTGTCCGCGGCGAGGAGAATGATGGGTTGCGCGGTCACTGTTCAACAGCTTCCGGCGTCCCCTCGCTGTTTGCTTCTTCCGCGGCTTCTTCTCCGCTCACTTCTTCTTTCATCCGCTTTCCCGGACGGAAGGTCACGACACGGCGCTCCGGCACGGGCACTTGATCGCCGGTGCGCGGATTGCGCCCGATGCGGGAGGCGCGCGTCTTTACTTCAAAAACCCCAAAATCGCGCAGTTCCCAGCGATGCCCCTCCGAGAGCGATTGGGCAATCGTGTCAAACGTGCTCTCGATGATCTTCGCGACATCGCTTTGCGTCATGCCCAGTTTATTGGCCACGGTAATTACTAGTTCGCGTTTCGTCATAGTCACGGGAATGTTCCCTCCTTCCTGGGGCGGCGGACGTACTGTCCACACAAACCGCTAAAGAACCATTCCGACACCCTTCCGGGCATTATACGAACTCCCTGCTCCCCTTGCAAGTCCTTTTATTTAGGCACGTTATCGGCCCGCCGGGAAGGGTGCGGGCATTGCATCCCGCCCTGATTCCGGGTATGCTGGAAGGGTTGTGCCGGTTGGGGCATATGAAAATAAGGAAAAAACCATGGACATTTACGGTAAACGGCTTTCAATAAACCAGTTGCGGCAGCGCATTGGCAATATGGATCAAGTGGCGGGCATTCGCATGGCCCAACTCGATGACGGACTGGAACGGCCCGCGCGCGCGGCCTTCTTTCGCACGGGAGGCGGCTTGGAACTCACCGTGCTGCCCGACCGATGCCTCGATATCGCGGCGGCGTATTTCCAGGGAAAAGCCATGGGATGGCGGTGCGTCACCGGTGATGTCGCCCCGCAATACTATGAGGCGGAGGGAATCCGCTGGCTGCGGAGTTATTTTGGCGGACTGCTCACCACGTGCGGGCTGATGAATGTGGGCGGTCCGGCACCGGACAGCGCGGTGTCGGGGATAGGTCTTCACGGGCGCATCGGCAACATGCCCGCGCGCAACGTGAAGGTGATGCAGGAATGGCAGGGAAGTGAATATGTGCTCAGCGTGACCGGCACCATGCGCGAAGCGGTGCTCTTCGGAGAAAACCTTTCCCTCACGCGAACGGTTTCGACGAAACTCGGCGAGAAGCGTTTCTGGATTCGCGACGTGCTCGTCAATGAAGGATTCCGCCCCGTGAAATACATGCTGCTCTATCACTGCAACATCGGATTCCCCGCGCTCGATGAAGGTTCACGCATCATTTCGCCGAGCCGCCGGGTGGCCCCGCGCGACGCCATCGCCCGCGACGGCGCGGCCCGCTGGAACCGGATGGACGCCCCCGCGCACGGGTACGCGGAAAAAGTGTATTTCCACGACATGGCCCCCGCGAACGACGGTTCCGTCACGGTGGCCCTGGTAAACGATGGATTCGCCAAAGGCGAAGGCTTCGGCGTGTACGTCAAGTTCAATAAAAAAGAATTGCCGCGTTTTACCGAATGGAAAATGATGGGTGAACAGGATTATGTGGTGGGGCTCGAGCCCTGTACGTGCGGCGTGGAGGGGCGTCACACCGATGAATCGCTCAAATTGCTTCACACGCTGAAACCGGGCCAGCGCAAAACGGTTAACCTCGAATTCGGTCCCATTACGTCCGACAGCGAACTCCGCGCCATCGAGGCTTGTTGCCGCGGCATAAAAACAGAAATTGTGGACAGTTACAAAGAGTTCGTAAAGAAACCGAAATAACCGGATGTGAAAACGTCAGTCACACGCAGAGATTTTCTCGCGCTCGCCCGTGATGCCCAAGCGGATTGGAGGCCTTTCATTGATCTCGAGCACGATATCTGCTACGACCCGGACGTTCACTGGAACGCACTCGCCGACGGCCGGCAAAAATGCATCTTTCACGCACGCGACGGGCATGAACAACTTTTTGATCTCGAAAAGGATCCGCATGAACTGAACGATCTCGCTGGCAACCCCGATTCCGCCGCCGATGTGCGCACGTGGCGAAACCGCCTTATCGAGCACCTCGCCGAACGCGGGGATGCCTTCGTGAAAAACGGACAACCCGCCCTGCGCCCCGAATCCCGCCTTTATTCCCCAAACTACCCCGGCTGTTCCTGTCATCCCAGGCAGAAATGAGACGGGAAACAGGTTAAATCCAAGCTAATCCACCGGCTATGCCGGTGAGAATTCATAAGGCTCTGCCGTTTCAGCGAGAGCGTGTTATGTGGTAAACGATCCTCCT
>CAYXPO010000218.1:0-7596 GCA_964466925.1 uncultured Nitrospirales bacterium | reverse complement strand
GAAAATCATGGGATACGCCCCCAGGAACGGATGCCCGGAGTTGAGCAACACCACCTCTTGGTCTTGCTTTTCCGAGGGATGAATATCCATCGCGCGCATCGAGTGAAACGTGTTCTCGCCAAGCGTCCGAATCATGAGTGTTTGCACCGGCCACATCAACGGCGAAAGCACCAGATGAATCACCACCAGCACCCCCGCCAGGTTTTTCCGCCAGCGCCCCGCCGTCATGTCCGAATTCCAGCCCGCCCGTATCAGCACGGCTATCGCCGCCGCCCCCCCTAGCGAAGGCACCAACATCAACCGGCCCGAAGGAAACGTGCTGCACACCGGCAGCATTGAAAGCGCCGCCCCCGCGAACAACCACCGCAACGAACCGCGTTCTTCGAGGTTCAACGATGGCCAAATTTTCCACAATGCCCAAAAAATGAGCGCCACCAATGGAATACTAATCGCGATTAACGGCAGCGCCGTAGCCGGAAAGACTCCGGGCAGTTCCACCGGCAGCATGAAGAAATGTGTCACCATCAGCAGTAATAAGCGCTCGGGAAGCCATGAAAGCAATTCCAGCGGATTTCCGACGGGATCAATGTACACCCCTGAGCCATAGGCTCCATAATTTCCCCATTTATACACAAGAACATAAACAAAACCGATGAAAAACGACGGAAACAAGGCAAAAACTTTACCCGGCAGCGTCTTAAGGAACGTAGAACCTTCAGGAAGCGGACGAAACAGTTCATAGGCCGCCAGATAGGCCAGCACACTGACCGCTGTCTCTCCTCCGCACAATCCCACGGCATACCCCAGCATGGACAGTGGCAGGCCCGGTTTCCATCCGTCTTCCCGCCAACGCATGTGTGCGTAGAGGCCATAAAGCGCGGGGACCGCCGCAACGAGCGCATTGCGGTTGGCCCACCACACAGCGGAGCCCCAATGGCCTTCATCCACCGCAAAGAGTATCAGGGCCAATACCGCCAGCCTCCCGGGAAGTATGCGCCGCAAAATAAGTCCCACGGCCAGAACCGCCGCCAGATACCAGAGCAGGGAATGAAAATGATAGAGGGCGGCCGTTCGCCCGAAGAGCCCATGGTCCAGCGCCATCGTGAGGCAGGTGAACGGACGGAAAAAGTGGGCCTTGAATTCAGGAAACACAAACCAGGGAAACGGCCCCATGTTCATGTTGAGCCGGGCGGTGGCCGGATTCCCATTGCCAAAACTGAACAGGTCATACCACGCCCCAAAGGGGATTTTTCCCTCGAGCATCAGAATGAGAAAATAATCATCGAGGAAAAAACCAAGGGCAAACCCCGTGAACACCACCGCCGCCGCCGCGGCAAAGGCGATTACCCAGAGTTTCTTTGTGTCCATGGTTTGGAAACTACGTAGCATTGAAAACTCCAGGAATGCCGGTTAGGGGTTGGATGGAGGATGATCAATCCTATTGAGCAGTGCGTGCAACCCAATGATGGTTTTTCCGTCTTCGAAGGCGTTTTCGGCGAGGCCGCGCCGGACGTCGTCCAGCGGCACCTCGACCACTTCGATGCACTCGTCGAATTCGAGCCGCTGCTCGGTTTTCTCCAGGTCGAGACCCAAAAACAGGTGAATTTTCTCCGAACAAAAGCCGACGGTCGAGTACGCATGTCCGATGGACACAATCCGTCCTGCGCGGTATCCCGTTTCCTCTTCGAGTTCACATTCCGCCCGATACGCCGGGTCTTCATCGCCTTCGATTTTGCCCGCCGGCGCTTCGAGAATGGATTTGCCCAGCGCGATGCGGTACTGCCGAATCAGGATCACGCTGTGGCCGGTAAACGGAATCACGCACGCGCCGCCCGGATGTTCGACGACTTCGCGGACCGCCACCGCCCCGGAATCCAGTTTCACTTCGCCCACGCGCAACCGAATGATTTTACCGTCATATACAATGTCACTGTGCTGCCAAATTTCCATTTTCAATCTCGTTCCCAAGGTATACTTGGGAATGTACTTGTTCCTTTTGTTCCCAAGGTATACTTGGGAACGCCCTTAAAACTTCCTGTCCCCTCCGAGCAATCCGCCCAGCACGCCGCCGCCAAGTCCTGCAATGCCTTTCGATTCTTCCCGGTTGGTTTTCGACGACGCTACCACGCGGTCCGCCAGCCGCGAGAAGGGAAGTGTCTGCAAATACACCTTGCCGGGGCCGGACAAGTAGGCCAGAAAAACGCCTTCCCCGCCAAACAGTGCGTTCTTGAATCCGCCCACCGACTGAATGTCATAGGTGACCGTGGTTTCAAACGCCGCGAGGCATCCCGTGTCCACCCGCAGATTCTCGCCCGGCTTCAGCACCCGCTCGATTACCGTGCCGCCCACATGCACAAACGCCAGTCCATCGCCGGTCAGCCGCTGCAAGATGAACCCCTCGCCGCCGAACAGCCCCGCGCCGATTTTCTTCGTGAACGCAATCTCGATCTCAATCCCCGCCGCCGCGCACAAAAAGGCGTCCTTCTGACACAAAAACTGTCCATTATGCTCCAGCAGGTTGATGGGGATGATCTTTCCCGGATACGGCGCGGCAAACCCCACATGCCGCTTGCCCTGCCCGGAATTCATGAAACTCGTAATAAAGAAACTTTCCCCTGTGACCATCCGCTTCAGGCCCTGAAAGATGCCGCCGCCCGTGCTCGTCTGCATCTGGATGCCGTCCTCCATGAACATCATGGCCCCGGCCTCCGCCCGCACCGTCTCCCCCGGGTCCAACTCCACTTCCACCAATTGCATGTCATCCCCGTAAATCTTATAGTCAATTTTATCCGCCATGGCTATACACCTCCTGCTGTGGTTTTCGTTGAATGTACGGTCACCTTGCCCGAAAGCCTACCTGTTTTAACCATCCCAACGCAAAATACCGGGGAATGTGCGGATTTTGACGTAATCAAGAGAATGGGAAGCGGGTGTCGGGTATCGGGTATCGGGTATCGTTTCCGTGGGTCTCGGAGACCCGGCCCACGGCTATCCAAATACCTTCCCTTCGGGGGACTATCTCCCACTCAAATTGGCAAAATCCGTATCTGCCGGGCCATAGGTGGTCCGTTGGGGCGAAGACCGTTCATCCGCGTTCTATTCTGTGGATGCGGCTATGCGGGTGTGTCGCTCCGGCTGTTTTTATACAAGATCACGCCGATAATCAGCAGGACCAGACTCAATCCGAGATCGACCGCAAAGGCCAGCCCCTTGGCCCATGGAACGACCGCCATCATCATGAGGGCGATGGCCACAATGCACACGCCCACCACCCGGAACGGCGAAAGCACAAAGCCGCTCTGCCGCATAATGGCTTCGTCGGATTCCAGTTGCCCAATCGGGGTTTCCACGCGCCGGAGGAAGGCATCAATACGCGCCTGTTCTTCCGGGCAAACAGGCTTCCGCCGCGCGCCGAGAAGCATGCCGAACAGCATCCCGGCAAAGGTGAAGAGGGATGTTCCCAAAAGCATGACGATTTCCATCTTGAGCGCGAAGTTTCCGAAGAGCACATCTTCGCTTTCCGGTTTCCAGGAGATTCCCACGAGACTGACTTCGGTTTGATACCGGGACACGGCAAAGAGTCCCAAGCCCAAAACAATCCCGAAGAAAAATCCCGTCATCGCGCTGAAACTGTTGAACCGCCGCGACACGAGGCCGATGATCATCGGGATGGCCACCGGGGCCGTGGCGATGCCGAAGAGCGTCACCATGATGCGGAACAAATCCTCCGCCTTTCCGCGCGCCATCAACAACGACACGCCCAATGCAATTACGCCAATCACCACGGTCATGAGCCTGCCAATTTGCACCAATTCCCACTGTGAGGCGCGGGGCCGGAGCAGCCGCCGGTAGACATCATTGGTGAGCACGCTCGCGCATACGTTGTAATGCCCGCTGAGGGTGGACATGGTGGCGGCGAACATGGCGGCAATCGCGAGGCCGAGCATGCCTGCAGGCAGCAGTTGCGCGCACAGGGTGGGATACACATCGCCCGCGTCAGCCAGGGGGGGAAGAAATTGCCGGGCGGCCAGCGCGGGGAAAAACATGAGCGGCGGCCCGATGATATAGAGTATGATGACCATCCAGCCGACCTTCATGGCGTCTTTTTCGCGGGGCACGCAGTAATACCGCTGCACCAGCGCCCAATTCACGCTCCATGACAAGGCATAGAGCAGAATGAGCGGCAGAATATAGGACCATGGAAATTCTGGGGCGCTGAGATGAAAAAAACCGTCCGGGGAATTGTTGAAAATGGCGCCGAGCCCCCCCGCCTTGCCGATGGACAAGGGCAGGATCACCAGCAGCCCGACCCCCAGCACGATAAACTGGATGAAATCGGTGACGGCGACCGCCCACAAACCGCCCAGGAAGGTGTACGCGAGCATAATCCCGCCGCACAACAGGATGCTGGTGGATTTGGGCAGGCCGGTGCAAATGGAGACGAAGGTGCCGGTGGCCAGCAGCTTGATGCCGTCATCAATGATCATGACGGGAATCCCCTGCCAGGCAAAGACCTGCCGGAGCGCGGGACCGAAACGGGTTTCGAGATATTCGACCGGGCTGTCAATGCGCGCGCGGCGCCAGCGCTTGGCGAAGAGTCCCGCGCTGAACAAGGTGGCGGGCACGGTGACCCACATGAGCGTGATGCCCACCCAGCCGTGGCGGTAACAGAGCGAAGGATAAAAGACAAAGGCGGCGACGCTGAAACTGGTCATGTAGAACGATACGCCGCTGAGCCACCAGGGGATGCTGTTGCTTCCGCTGAAGTAATCCTTGATGCCTTTCATGTACCGGTAGAAATACACGCCGATGCCCAGCATCAGGACAAAATACCCAATGAGCATTACATGATCCGGCAGTTGCAGATGCCCGCGAATCTCCGTCATGCACTCCCTCCCGATACTGAGTTGGTTTACTTGAACACCCCCAAGGCGCGCACATACGCCACGGATTCCGCAATCGCCTGCTTGGTGTCCGCCTCGCTCAATTCCACGCCCTTCACGCCCTCGAACTCAAGCGTCACCGGACCGGCGTAGTGGTGTTCCTTCATAATCTTCACAATTTCCGGAAAATTCACCCTGCCCTTGCCCAGCACGGGAAAGTTCCAGGTTTCAAATTCGCCGGTGTGATCCTTGAACTCCATCGTGCCCACGAAATCAATGCTTTTCTTCAATTCCGTCACGGCGTCCGTGTTTTTGTTGTAATACGTGATGTTCGCCGTATCGAAATTGACGCGCACGTTGGTATGATTCAGCGCCTTCATGGTTTCCAGTTGAACGTCGCCGTTGGTACCCAGTTCGGGGTGCGTTTCCAGCGTGATGGCGATCCCCAGGTGTTGTGCGATGTCCCCCGCTTTACGGAGACGCTCCAAGACCACCCCCTTGTCCGCGCCGTTCAATTTGGCGGAAAGAAACATGAATTTCACCCCCATTTTCTGACAGATCGCGAGTTGCCCCGCCAGTTCCTCGACACACCCCTCCTTGGCCAAGTCGGTGTTTCCCCGCAGCACAATCGCGGTCAACCCGAATTCCTTCAGCTTCGCTTGGGTGGCCTCCACGTCCGCCGGGGCGGGCACGGCCAAGAATATGTACCGCACGCCGATTTCCTTCAGGTGCGCCCACGCGGAATCCTGATACTTCCCATAACTCATAATCCGCACCGCGAGCGGCCAGGGAATCTCACCGCTTTGCGCCGCGGGCGCGGTGGCCGCCATCCCCGCGGTCAACAGGGCCAGCACAAGACAACACATCACCTTCCTCATAGCGATATTCCTTCCTGTCATCAAATGGTTGAACGCTACGCCAATTCTTCGCGGTGGGCCCACACTTTTTCAAAGGCTTTCACGTATTGTTCGCACAGTTCGGGCACGTCCTTGGTGAAATACGGCAGCGCGATGCTGGTGTCATTGGCCTGTTTCGAGCCGGGCAATTCGGGAATTACCGGCTTATGGTGCCACCACTCATCTTCCGCGTACAACGGCAGTTCGTGCTGCAACGTATAGTGCAGCGCGCTGGCATTGACGCCTTCGGCCTTGAGCGCGTCCACCACCTTGTTCCGGTTCATGCCGCTTTGCGCCTCGTCAATGAACAGCATATTCCAGGAATAATACAGCCGTTTGACGTCTTTTCGTCCGCTGCTTTGCTCATAGAGGCCGGGCAATTGGAGCAAGCGGTCGTTCAGGCGGCGGATCTGCGCGGCGCCGGCCTCGTTCCGGGCATCGAGGCCCTTAAGCTGACAGCGGGCGAGGGCGGCGGCCATGGGGTGCATGCGCAGTTTCAGGCCCAGCCCGGAACCCGCGTACTTCATGTAGGGGTTCTTCTTGTCCAGCCCTTTCATTTGATAGTCGCCGAAGGCCGAAGCACGCGCATAATCCTCTTCATTCTGATACACGCCCATGCCGCCTTCGATGGCGGGCAGCGGTTTGGACATCTGATAGCTGAAAATGCCCATGCGCCCCCAAGTGCTCATGCGCTTGTCCTTGAGCATCGCGCCATGGGCGTGCGCGGAATCTTCCAGCACGATCAGGCCTTTCTCCTTCGCCCAATCGCAGATGTGGTCCATGGCGGCGGGGAGGCCGATCCAATGGACGGGCAACACGGCTTTCGTGTCTTGGGTCAGCCGCTTTTTGGCATCCTCGAGATCGAAATTGAGCGTGCGCGGATTGATGTCCACAAAGACCGGCACCAACCCAAACAGGCGCATGGGGACGATGGTGGCGAAGAAGGTGTAACTGGGCACCAGGATTTCACTGCCCGGAGGCAGGTTGAGGGCGAAGAACATCGAAACCAGCGCGCTTGTGCCGTTGAAATGGGCTTTTGTATAGGGCGCTTTCAAGAAGTCCGCCCATTCCTTTTCCAAGGCATCAATGGGGTCATAGTTGGGGCTGCGCACCAAGTCTATCATGGCCTTTTCTTCTTCCTCGCCATAGAGCGGCCACTTGGCCGCGCCCGTGGCATCCACCGTGATCGCCTTGGGGCCGCCGTTGATTGCCAGTTTCTCTTTGGCGCCCTGGGCCGGGGCGCGTCCCGCCAGGGTGATTCCCGCAGTGGCCGCGCCGGTGGCCATGAGAAAATCGCGGCGCGAGGGATGGGTTTGGGTTGATTTGGACGTATTATGCATGGCAAACCGCTCCTTGTCTTGAAGGTGTCATAAATGTTTTATGCCATAGGGGTGACCGCCCCACCGCGCCTTCATAGTATGCTTCCGGCGGGGAACGTATCAACCTCTTTGCATTAACCGAATTTTTCCTCTAGGCTGTACGAAAAAGGAGTCCATCATGAAATCCAGTGTGCCGCGTCAACTCTATTGGGGGCTGTTTATGTCACTCATTGCCGCCATCACCTGCACCCCGGTATCGTTTGCACAACCTTCCTGGCAGGCGGGGGGGGAGAAGATCAAAAATATGGTGAGCCATTTCCTGTGGATCTGGATCCTTATTACCTGGCGGTACATCCTGTGACCAACAGGCAATACCTGAGTTTTGTGGAAGCAACGGGCCATCGAACACCGGACCCGGCCTGGGGGACTCCGGTGTGGAATGGGCGGAGTTTCCCACCCGAATTTTCCGACCATCCCGTAGTGTATGTCAGTTGGGAG
>CAYXPO010000217.1:0-7605 GCA_964466925.1 uncultured Nitrospirales bacterium | reverse complement strand
GCTGTCCCTTTCTCCCGCCGGGAATATCCGGGAAATAGGGTAGGACAACAGGAGGCGGACAATCAATATGGCAACTCAATAAGTCCCTGCCGCATGCTGATTTGCCTGGAGGAGGAAGCGTCATGGCGCGGAGACGAAAGACGCGGGGGCTGGCGTGCTCCACTGCCGGCATTCCATCCATGGCTATTTGTTCCGCCGCCCATATTGGTTCTTGACGGCATCCGGCATAATATATCATTATGATGAAACGGCCGGCGTGGCCTAATGGTATACAGGAGATGGGAAAAGGGGGCTTTTGCCATGGAATGGCGTAAATGTATATCGTCTTCAGACCGGCCGGGATTGAAGTGAGAATATGGCACTGTCAAGCAGTTGTAAGAGGTGAATGAATAGTGAAAAGGAGTATGACCATGAGAATAAGAATCCCTGTGATAATCCTGGCAACCGCCTGTGTGACGGTTCTGGCGTTGACAAGCTGCAAGACTTCGCCGCCCCCCTTGCCCGGCGGCGGGCAACGCAGCAACCTGACCCCGGGGATGGTGAACAAGCATGTCAAGAAAGGCGAGACGCCGCAAACAGAGATTTACACGGTGTTTGGTCCGCCCAACATCATCATGACCGATCAGGATGGACGGGAGGTCTGGACCTATGACGTGCAGAGCACCAGCCGCACGGCGGCGGATACCAGCCGGAGCGGCAGTGTGGGCGCGGGCGTGGGCGCGGGCGGCATGGCGGGCAATGTGCCCATCGGCGGCGTGGTGGCCGGCGGCGGCGGGGGATCGCGCAGCACGAGCACCGGCCAGACCAGCAGCACCACATTCACCTTGATGATTACATTTGATGATCGAAAGGTGGTGCAGGATTACCGGATGCTGTCCACGCAATTCTGAGGAAACGCCCATGAAACGATACTCGCTGTTTATGCTTTGTGCGGGAATGACGCTGGCGGTGTTGTGCACGGGATGCGCCTCCAAGGCCGCCAGGAAAGGCCCCGCCTCGCCCTTGTCGCCCTCGCAACGCGCCGCCATGCAAACCAAGGAGCTGGAAGGCAGCGCGGAAACCGGGTTTGCCGCCGCGCTCTCCGTGCTCCAGGATTATGGATGGCAGATTGACGCGGTGGACCGGCAGGGCGGCATCATCCAGGCCAGCTCCCTGCGGCGTGAAGCCTTGCTCGGCCCGGAAGACGACTGGCGCGCGGGGGACAAGGACTACATGAAGAGCCTCGAGAAATCCATGAAGACTTCCGCCAAACGCGGCATCCCCTATCCCATGTGGACCCGTTATCAGCGCCTCACTCTGACGTCGGAACCCTGGGGCCAGAAAACGCTTCGCATGCGCATCACGGTGGTGGAGTGCGGCGAATTGCCCTCGGGCGCCATGGCGAAGGGCAAGAAGGACATTATCCCCGTGCCCGGCAAGGAACAGACCGTTGTCGTGGAAGACCAACAGCTTTACCAGCGGTTGTTCCAGGACATTCAGAAGGCGATCTTTGTCCGCAAGGGCCTGCAAGGAAAATCGAAATAACGGAGGCGCATGCAGCATACACCGCTTATGTTCACCATTGTGTTCGTATCAACACTTCTCGCCGCAGTGATCTTGACGCCTTTGGCGGGATGCGCCGCCGAGGAGAAATCCCCGCAACGCTTCGAATCAGACATCCAGCGGTTCGAGGCCAAGGACAAAGAAAACCCGCCCCCCAAGGACGGCATTCTCTTTACCGGCAGTTCCACCATCCGCCTGTGGAAGGTTGAGCAATCCTTTCCCGGACTGCCCGTATTCAACCGCGGCTTCGGCGGCTCCACCTACGCGGACCTCAAGTATTACATGCCGCGCATTATCTTCCCGTATGCGCCGCGATTGATCGTGCTGTATACCGGCGACAACGATTTGGCGCAGGGGACCTCCGTGCAAGCGGTTTTTGATGATTTCAAGGCCGTGGTGGACGCGGTACACGAGCATTTGCCCAAGACCCGCATCCTGTTGATCGGCATAAAGCCCGGCACGGCCCGGTGGAAACTTTGGGACAAGGCCCGGGAAACCAACGCCCTGTTCCAGCACTACGCCGCCAAGAATCCTTTCATAACCTATGTGGATTGCGGCAAGGTGCTGATCGGCGACGACGGCCTCCCGCGGAAAGACCTGTTCCTCGACGACGGCCTCCATCTCAACGAAAAAGGCTACGCCGAATGGAACAAGATCATCGCGCCCTTCTTAAACGAAAATAAGTAGGGTGGGTGAAGCGCAGCGGAACCCACCGCAATATCACGCAGGGTGGGTGAAGCGCAGCGGAACCCGCCACAATGCATTCAGGGAATTGATAGATGTTTAACACCCTCGACCTGATCGTATTCCTCGGCTACTTTGTGGGGGTGACCGCCATCGGATTCATCGCCGCGCGCCGCGAGAAGAACACCGTGAGCGACTACTTCCTCGCGGGCAACACGCTGCCCTGGTATGCCATGGGCGCATCCATTGTGGCGGCGGGCGTCAGTTCCGAACAATTCGTCGGCGAAGTAGGCTACGCCTATCAAATCGGCCTGCCGGTGGCGAACTGGGAATGGCTTGTTTTCCCCGCGCTCAGCATCATGCTGTGGATATTCATTCCCCTCTATTTCCGCAACCGCGTCAGCACCATGCCCGAGTACCTCGAACGCCGCTTCGGCTCCCAAGCCCGCACCCTCTACGCCTACCTCAGCGTCGGCAGCTATGTCTTCGCCAACTTCGCCCTCGTCTTCTACACCGGCGGCTTCGCCCTCGAACAGATGTGGGGCGTCAACCGCGTGGCCGCCGTGTGGATTCTCGCCCTCGCCACCGGCGCCTACACCCTCTATGGCGGCCTGATTTCCGTCGCCTGGACCAATTTCTTCCAGTGCCTGCTGCTCCTTGGGGGCGGCCTCTACGTATTCTTTGCGGGCATGCACCAGATCGGGTGGGACTTCGCGGCGGTCCTTGGCGAAGGCCAGCGCGCCCACCTCATCGCTCCGGCGGACCATCCGGACGTTCCCTGGACCGCCCTGATTATCCTCGGCCTCTCGACCAACGTCTGGTACTACGCCACCAACCAATACATCAACCAGCGGTGCCTCGCCGCGCGCAGTGAATGGGATGCCAAGATGGGCATACTTTTCGCGGGCGCATTGCAGCTTGCCCTGCCGCTGGCCACCTGTTTTCCCGGACTCATTTACCGTGTGATGAATCCGAACCTGAGCGACCCCAACGCGGCGTATCCCGGCGTGGTGGCCGCGCTGGTGCCGGCGGGATTCCGGGGTCTGGTTGCCGCCGCCATCCTCGCCGCCATCATGTCCACCATCGCCGGACTCGTCAATTCCATCTCCACCATCGTCACCCTCGACATCTTCCGTCCCTGGAAAGGCAAGGACTGGTCCGACAAGCGCCTGGTGAACTTCGGGCGCTGGGCCGGCGGCATCGGATTGTTGGCCGGGGCACTCTTTGCCCCCGTCGTGATGCACTGGCAGAACATCTTCCGCTACTGCCAGGACCTCTGGGCCCCCATGGCCGCCCCCGTCGTCACCGTGTTCATCGCCGGGGCCTTATGGCGCGGCGCGCGCGGACGCGGCGCCGTCGTATGCCTCTGGCTCGCCATCGCCACCGTCCCCTTCACCTTCACGCGCCAAATCTTGTCGGATTACGGCATGCACTTCCTGCCCGCCAACCTCGCCAATGCCCTCGTTTTCGCCGGAAGCGTCTTCCTGCTCTCTATTCTCATGATGGCCGTGTTCTCCAGCGCATGGCCCGCCTGGAAAGGCTGGCTTTTGACCCTCGCCGCCGCCGTGCCCCTGTTTTACCTTGGCGCGGTGAGCCCCGTGGCCATCGCCCTGCTCGTGGGGGCCGGTTTTTGCTTCAGCCTGCTTCTGCTGATGCCCATGGCCCGCATGGCCGGCGGCGGCTACTGGGACTGGTCCATGCTCCGCCTTCCCAACAGCGAAAAGCAAAAATGGTACGCCCACCTCACCCTGTGGTGGCTCGTCACCCTCGCCATCATCGCCAGCATCTATTTCTGGCTGTGGTAGTATTTTCAACCACTTCTTGCCGGATTTTTCAATAGCACGTGTTCCGCCCTATCCAAACTTGACTCGATGTTTCTGTCATTCTTCGCGGACGATTTCCATTCCGCAGAGGATCGGCAGGGCGTTGGGGCCGGAGGGTTCTTTTAGGGTGGTCAGTTGCAGCTCCAGGGTGTTCTCCACGCGAATACCGGTAAATTCCTTTATCAAGCCGGGCTTGTTTCCCGCCTTTTTGGCCACATCCACTTTTTTCGCGAGCGTTTTGCCCTGGAGTTCCACGGAGAAGACGCATTCTCCCGGTTGAGCGCCCGTTTTCTTGCCGAGATACAGGCGCACGGTATAGGAGCCGGGCTGTTGGCCGTTGCCGATTAGGGGCACGGAACATTTTTTCCAACCGGCGCATCCGGACGCGAAGACCCAGGATTGCTCCACGCCCTCGAACGCCGGATCTTGGAAATTGCGGGAGAAATAGGTATGGCCCGGATAGAATTCTTCGGACAGCTTGAAGGCCACGCCGTAGTCATACCACCGGGAGTCCGGCGGATGCGGATAACTGAACCACAGTGCGCCGCCGTCATCGCGCCAGTCTCCGGGCGCGCCGACATTGACCGCCATGTGTTTCACGGGCGTCATGGGGCCGTTCTGGACGCACAAGGAGTAAGTGGTCAGTTCATTTTTGGGCGCAAGGGCCACGGTGGCGCGAATGGGATACGAGCAGGTGCAGGCCGCGTCCGCTTCCGGGAACAACACCAATCCATTCGCGGGAATGGTGTTGATCCAGCAGCCCGGACGGATTGCGCCGAAGGGCAGCATGCCTTGGTCGCGTTCGAGGTCGTAGTACCAGAGAAAATACCCGCGCAGGAAGAACATCGAGGGGCACGCGCTGGTGGCGCTGCAACAATGGCCGGGCCGCACGTACTCCCAGGTGGATGCCTCGCCCGTCAGCGGGTGAATCCGTGTTTTAATTGCGCCGTCGCGCAGGTTGCAGGCGCGCGGCTCAATAAGGAGGGTATCGTTGACCACCACGGGCCGCCGCAAATAATTCAACGGCTTGGACCACAGATCGGTTCCGTCGTTCGCGGCGAGGGCGGTCACGCGCCGCCAGGCAAGCTTGCCCTGCTTGAACAGGTCGCGGTCATGATTGCTGAAGCAGCCGAAGAAGCACAGCACGCCGTCTTTATACGCCGCCCCCATGCGGTCGCCGCCGCAGCCGGTAAGGTCCATGACGCGCTCCCACCGTTTGACGCCCGTGGCCGCATCCAACGCCACCACCACGCGCACGTCCGCGTCTTGTGGCCCATATTCAATCTCTTCCTTTTCCCAGACACCGCGCTGGATCAAGTCCCGGCGCTCCTGCAGGGCCTTTTGTTTTTGGTCCTCGGTGGCGGCGCAATCCGCGAGAAACATCATGCCCCCGCCCAAGGCAATGGCGGGATGCGCGATGGCCGTGCCATCATACCGCCAGCGCACCTCCCCGGTCCCGGGATCCATCGCAAACACCGCCGTACTGGCCATAATGCGTTCCGTGACCGCGCCAACGGGCTGTTCCACACTGCCCCACGCGGGCCAGGCGGTCATGGTATGCCAAAAAAAGCCGGTGTGCTGGGCATCCCAAAAGGCGCGGGTGTCTGGCTTGGGATACTGGTTCATCATCTGGTTGAGCACCTGCTTTTCCGAGGCGCTGACGTTATAGCGGGTCACATACGCGTCAATCGCGTCCGCCTCCGCCCAAGTCCCATCGTCGTCCACCAGCAATTCCCACGCGTCGCCATAGTCCTCGCGCAAGGGCGCCGCCACCGAACCGAACAGCGTATTGTTGTCGAATGCGATATAGCCCCAGCGGCGCGGCGCTTTGGAATCGCCGGGCAAGGCGTACGTGCGAACCGTCTCGCCCGTGGCGGGATTCAAGCGGATACAGCCATCCTTGGCGGCGACATAGAGCCCGTCATGCGTCAAGGCAAGGTTGCCCATGTCCGAGTCCACGCGGACACGCACCGCGCCCGGAATTTCGCGTTCCCATAATGGGATGCCGTTATAGGAATCATAGGCCATGATGCGATGCTCGCCCTGGAGGAACATGCGCCCGTCCATGGCCACCGGCGCCACGGACCGGGCATGGCGCTCGACCATCTTGGCGGGCCCCGGCATGCCATACCAAAGCAAACCGAGCGGGCCTTTCACGCGTTGTTCATCCGAGCAGGCCGTGTTGCCCGGATCGGCATATTGATGGGACCACCGCCCCGCGCCCGGCAATGCGTTGCGGGTCACTTTGAGCCAGCGTCCCTTTTCTTCCACGGTGAAACCGGGCGCGCCGCCCCACTCTTTTTGCGTCGCTTCGGAGGCGGGCAACAGCATCACGCCGCCACAGGGTTTCAAGAGGCGGTGGAGTTCTTCAGGGGATGTTTTCGAGGCGTTTTCGGCGATGATCAGGTTGGCAAAGAAATCGGCATAGGGAAGTTTTGCCGAAGCACATGCATCCACGGTAACACGGGTTCCATACAGCCCGGCGGCATCCAATGATTTCCGCAAGGCCGCCACGCGTTGTGCGTCTTCATCCACAGCGATCACCGACAACGCAGTGTGTGCCGCCAGAGAGGGGGGCAACGAGGCGGATTCACATCCGCACACCAAACAATAGCCTTGCGTAATTCCGGACGTTTCCAGAATCTCTTTCGCAGTCTGTTCCGCTGCATCGTCGTTCGGCAGAGGCTCCGCCCGCGGCAGGCCGGTTTCGCGCGGGGTGGCGGCTTCGGCGGCAAAACAGGCGATCTGCCCGGAATCCAAACTGGCGAAAACCCGTCCGTTGGCAATGGCAATACCGCAAACGCGCCCTTTCAGCGGGGCGGTCCAGCGTTCCTCGCCTGTTTGGGCATCCGCCGCCGCAAGCACATTGTCACCGCCCAGGAAAAGGGTGTTTCCGGCCATGGCGAGCACATTATGCTGGGTGCAATCCCGCTGCCAGCGGCAGACGGAAGCCTCCAACTTCTTGATTTCTTCCTTAAAGGGCAGAATTTCTTCGTCAATTCCGGACCGTTTCGCGGCCAGTTCCGCTTTCTCCGGTTCCTTTGCTTTCTTGAGTTCCTTGTCCAGGAGCGCACGCTGTTGTTCCAGTTTTCGCAATGCACGGTCCACTTCGCCCCGGCGCTTTTCCGCGGACGCAAACACCGTGCGGTCCAAACCGATCAATTTGTCCCACGTAACCATGTAGGCGCTGGGGCCGTTCACGACGAGATCGAGACCGGGAAACCAGGCATAGGCGGCGTTTTCTTCAAAATCACCTTTGGCGGTGGAGTAGGTGCGTTTCCCATCCACGCCCGCGATAAGGCGATCATCGGTAATCAACGCCCATGTGCCGCCAAAATGCCCGCGGGGCGACAAAAAGCTGATGAACGAGCCGTCGGCTTGGCTGAACACGGAGGGCATCGAGCGGCCCGAGGGCATAAAGAGTTTTCCGGCGGCGCTTAGCAGCGGGCCTTGGGGCGAGATGCCGCCATACTCCGCCTTATACCCTTCCTCGCCAAAACTGTCGTTGCACCAAATCCGCGAACCATCCCGCGCGCGGACCGCCAGCTCAGGCGTG
>CAYXPO010000216.1:7114-7618 GCA_964466925.1 uncultured Nitrospirales bacterium | reverse complement strand
TAAATCCGAACAGACCGAAGGCAACTAGCCCGTGAATACGGTACTCTCAAGTATAAAATATGGGTTATTAAATATTTTCAAGGGATATCAAGAGTGCCATACCATATTCCGGTTCCCAAAGAACCGCTTGAAGCGCTCTGCACAAAATGGCAGGTGCGTGAACTATCGTTTTTTGGTTCGGTGCTTCGTGACGATTTCTCGGCACCCCGGAAAAGTTGCTCCTCCCCAAGTTCTTTTTCTTGTTGTTCCCCGCAAGGGGAGCGATTTGAATAGCCGTGGGTCGAGTCCCCGAGACCCACGGAAATCTTATGTTAATAGATCAACGACCCCGCAGGGGTCGAACCAGCTTTCTTGCCATGACATGTTCGACCCCTTGCAGGGTCGGCGAAAAAGGGACACCATTACCCACAGGTTTCACCTGCGGCTACCCAAATTCGACTCCTTCGGAGTCCGATAACCCCAAGGTTCATCGAATCTACCCCCTCCCTTCCTTCCCGCCCCCTC
>CAYXPO010000216.1:0-7014 GCA_964466925.1 uncultured Nitrospirales bacterium | reverse complement strand
TCGTCATTCCCGCGCAGGCGGGAATCCAGGATTCCACTTTCTTCTCATTCTCCTCATCCTTCCCGCCCCCTCTCGTCATTCCCGCGCAGGCGGGAATCCAGGATTCCACTTTCTTCTCATTCTCCTCCCATCCTTCCCGTCCCCTCATAGCGTTCCCTGTAAGGGATGGCGCATACACCTAAAACCGAAAACAGTTGCGCACCCCCCGAAACGCGTATACTCGCGAATATAGAGGTGATACAGTTAAATGACAGATGTTCATACCATGAAACAGACAAGCCCGTTGGTGTTGTAACGTTCCAAATATGAATCGAGGTCTTTCTGCATTTCGTCGAGGGTCTCGTACCACTTCGTTCTACCGGTCATGCGGAAGTGTTCATCCAGTAGGGTCCGGTGCATGCGCTCTAGGAAGGCATTGCTTTGTGGGCGCACGCAGACCGGGGATTGACATCTTGGGCTATAGGCATCGCTTAAAAATCTCTATCGCCTGATCGAGGTCTTGGTCGGAAATATCCCGATGGAAGACCACGCGGAGCCAGGGGGTGCGGGGCGGGTTGACCAAGATACCGTTTTCACCAAGGCGTTTCGCCAATCCCGCCGGATCGGCTACTTCCATATACACAATATTGGTGGGGGAGGGGAGCGGGAATTTCACACCGGCGGCTTCGAGGGTCACGCGGAATTTCCGGGCGCGGCGATGGTCGTTCTCAAGATCGTCTATGTGGTGTTCGAGGGCGTAGAGGCCGGCCGCGGCGAGGACGCCGGCCTGGCGCATGCCGCCGCCGAGCATCTTCCTGAACCGATGGGCCTGATGGATGGTTTCGCGGCTTCCGCAGAGCAGGGAACCGGCGGGTGCGCCGAGTCCTTTGGAGAGGCAGAAGCACACGGTATCGCAGGGGCGCGCCAGGTAGTGCGCTTCCACGTTGCTGGCGATGGCGGCATTGAAAATCCGCGCGCCGTCGCAATGGAGTTTTAACCCCCGGCTATGGCAAAGCCGTCCGATGGCCTCGATGTCATCAAAGCCATAATACGCGCCGCCGCCCCGGTTGGCGGTGTTTTCGATGGACACCAGCGTGGTCGGCGAGTAATGGGCGTCGTCCACTTGCAGGATTTTTTCCGCCACTTGTTCGGCGGTCATTTTGCCGAAGGGGTCCTCGATGATGCGCGTGAGCAGACCGCCCACCCGCGCGAGTCCGGCGCCCTCATAATGATACGGGTGCGCGGCTTCGCTCAGGATAATCGTATCGCTGGGTTTGGTTTGCGATAAGAACGCCAGGAGGTTTGCCATGGTGCCCGACGGCACAAACAGCGCCGCTTCCTTCCCCATGAGTTCCGCGGCGCGTTCCTGCAACCGGTTCACGGTGGGGTCCTCGCCATACACATCATCGCCCACGTCCGCGCCGGCCATGGCTTCCCGCATGCCGGGCGAGGGCTTCGTCACCGTATCGCTGCGCAAATCAATCATGACGTTATACTCCTTCTTGGGGCACTCTAATGTCTTCTATTTCTATGCGTACATGGGCCCACTTGTCGGTTCTGAATACAGCATAGGTCAACAACAACCGGGACGCATGGCTTATGAAAATACACAGCCAGACCCGGTCCGGTGTCAGCGCGCCGAACGCGGAAAAGATGGCGCACAGACCCAGCAGGATAACAATCTGGGTCAGGAAAGCGATGTACATCGGGAGGGTGGTATAGCCCGAACCCTGAATGCCGCCGGTTAATCCCAACGTGGCCGCCAGCGCCACGCCGGAAAAACTGAGATAATGCAACAACGACCGCGCATAGGTGGCCACCGGTTCATTCAAGGCGTTAAAGATGAATAAAAAGGCGTTGGGGAAAAGCCAAAACATCAACCCGATAATACTGGCCCACACCGCGCCCAGCCCCGCCGCCACCGCCACCGCGCGTTTGCCCCGTGCGGGGTCCCCCGCGCCGATATTTTGCCCCATTACCGTGCCGGCCGCCGCGCGCAGCCCGAACGCCGTCCAGGTCACCAGCGAGAACAGTTGCATGTAGCAAATCGTATAGGCGGCCTGCGCGGCGGAACTGCATTCCAAAGAGCCGATGTATTTGAGCAGAAACACCCCGCCAATGTTCAGCACAACCCCCTGAATGCCCGTGGGAATGCCAATGCGCACCACCACTTTAATCACCGAAAAGTCCGGAATCAGCGAGAAGCGTTCCGGCGGCGGCAAATGCGTTTTTTTCCGGAGGATCAGGACGATGGCAATGATGACGCTCACCAGCGGCGCGAACACCGTGCCCAAGGCCGCCCCCGAGGCCCCCAGTTTGGGAAACGGCCCCGCGCCCGTGATTAACACCGAACTGATCAGCAGGTTGAGCAACGTCGTAAGGATACCCAGCTTCAACGGCGTTTTGGGATCGCCCGAAGCCTGAAACGCGCCGGTGATCATGAACATGAGAAAGAGCGGCGCGCCGCAGGCGAAGAGAATCCGCAGGTATGGCAACGCGTGGTGTTGCACTTGGGCGTCCGCATGCACGAAGTTCAGTAATGCGGGGGACAGCCAATACCCAATCGGCCCCACCACGCCGCAGAGCACAAACACCGAACAGAGAAACGTCTGATAAAACACCCGGCCCATGTTCCGGCGGTCTTCCTGCCCCGCATACCGTGCCACCAGCACGTTGGTTCCCTGAAACAACGATGCGACAAACACCACGATGACCATGAAGACTTGCCAGGCCACGCCGATGGCCGCATTGGCGGCATTGTTCTCTGCCGCCACGAAATGCCCCACCAGCATTTGATTCACGAATCCGTGCGAGCCGTTCACCAGATTCAGCACCACCAACGGCCACGCCTGTTTCCACACCGACCGGAAAACGCTTCCCGAAACAATTTCCTTGTCAAACGCTTTCACGGGGGGGATTCCAGAAATTCGAGCACGGCTTCCGGGCTTTCGAGGAGATGAAACAGCTTCAGGTGGTCTTGCGTAATGAAATGCTCGCGGAGAAGGGTGTCGAAAAACTGCACAAGGCCATTGAAAATCCCGTTCACATTTAAGAACATCACCGGCTTGTGATGATACTGGAGTTGTTTCAGTGTCACGATTTCCATGATTTCTTCCAGCGTGCCGAATCCGCCCGGCAAGGCAATGAAGGCATCCGCGCGGGCTTCCATGACGGCCTTGCGTTCCCGCAAATGGTGCGTGACGATCAATTCGTCACATCCGTCATAGGCCAGTTCCAAACCGTGCAACTTATCCGGGATAACGCCGGTGATGCGCCCGCCTTCGGCGTGCATCGCCTCCGCAAGAACGCCCATCAACCCGTTATTGCCCCCGCCATACACCAGCGCAAACCCATGTTGCGCCAGCAACACGCCGAGCCGCCGGGCGGCTTCCGCATACGCGCCGTCCAGTGTGTTGCTCGATGCGGCATATACGCACACCGTTTTTATGCGTTCACCCATGGAGTACATCTCGAATCTATCCGTTGGACCGTTCCAACCGGCACACCGTTTCCACGTGCGGCGTATGCGGGAACAAATCCAGCGCCGCGCCGCGCGCCAGTTTCCACCCGCCCCCGCACAGCACCTTCACATCGCGCGCAAGCGTTGCCGGATCACACGACACATACACGATCGCGCGCGCCGGGCAGGCCGCCAGCGCCGGCATTAACGCCTTCGCGCCTTCCCGTGGCGGATCGAGCAGAATAATGTCCCATTCGCCCGAGGCGATCTGCTTAATCATTTTATTCTCATCGCCGGTTTGATAGGCCCCGCGCTGCAGGCTCTCCGCCGCGCGTACCGATTCCCGGTGATGATCCAGCCCCAGCACGCGCATGCGCTCCGCCAACCCCAGCGAAAGGTTTCCGCTCCCGCAATACAGGTCCAGCACCGACGAAGCGTTCCCAATGGCGTCATGCACGGTCCGCACCAGCAGGCGGTTCAACAGAAGACTGGCCTGGGAGAAGGCCCCGTTCACCACCGGCACGCCGTCAAATAGGAAGCGGGATCGCGGCGCGGTATCCTGCGGGGTGTTCGCCAAGGGGAACCGGTGCTTCAAGGAGCGTTTGGGGAAATGGGTCCAGGCCAAGACTTCTTCGCCCTCGGGATTCACCGTGATCGTCACCGATCCCTTGATATCCGTTTCACGCACGACCCGCAACGCCTCGTTCAGCCGCGGATGACACAACGGACAGGAAGCGATATCCACGATGGTATGACTGGCCGAGGCATAAAACCCAAATCGTTCGCCGTCGCCGTGAAATTCCGCCCGGGTGCGGTAGCCGAGCCGCAGGCTGGATTCTTCCACCCACTCCAGTGCGGTGTCCACCCCGCCAATCCGTTGCAAGGCATCCTGGACAATCCGCTGTTTCCATCCGGCTTGCGCGGGATACGCGAAATGCAGCCAGCAGCATCCCCCGCATTGCCCAAAGGCCGGGCATTCCGCCGGAACGCGGTCCGGGGACGGCGACTCGACCGCCACCACGTCCGCCCACAACGCGTTGCGGGTCTTCTTGGTGATGCGGACCCGCAGTACGTCGCCCGGCAGGCCGTACGGCACAAAACACACCTGGCCCTCGATGCGGCCAATCCCATCCCCGCCATGCGCGGCGGCGGTTATTTCAATTGTTGCTTCCATCAATGTGTTCCGGTTCTTTCTCGTTTAGCGCGGCTTGTTCCGCCATGCGTTGTTCCAGTTGCCACACCCGTAGCGCGCGCACCGCTTTCATAAACTGTTCCTGCGCCGCCCAAGCCTGGTCCCGCCCGCCGGTGAACGGCACGAGGTACGAACCCGGCAGAACCCAGGTAGTGCCCGGTTCCAGCAGCCAGGGTCCCTGAGCGGTAATAGTGCAAAACTGTTCATCAGAATCCATAAGTTCCACCCGGACGTTTTCTTCCGCACCCACCAGCAGTCCCTGATTCCCGTTGGACAAGAGGGCGAGGTTTTCCCGGCGTTCCATGCAGGCCACCGTCCGGTGCAAGGGCAGCATGTCCAACACCAAGCGGTGCACTATTTGGACTTCCGGCGAACTGTTGGTGAGGGCGCAGCCCCTCCACAGTCCACCACAGGCATGAAATGCCGTGGTGTGCACCGCCAGGACCCACTCCGGTCCTTCCTGTTCCATCAGCAGCGAGACGCTTTCCGGCGAGTACTCTTCACTCCATTGCGTGTAGCCCAAATCCATGATCCCAAGGGACGCCTGACCGGTCTCGATCCGGAATTCCGGCGATTTCCCCCGGCACCACTCCACGGGCCCGGGCTTCTGCTCCAGCCCAATCGTATTCCCCATGAAATTCGACCACCGCCGCTCCAGCCACGCATTGCCAATAAGCGCCGTACCGGTGTCAATCAGGGTATACGCGCGAGGGGCTGTCATAATGGGGAAAGGGCTTCCCGCGTTGAGTGTGTACTTGGGTTCATGCCAATACACTTTACCACACCCCGCGGCCCAGGTCCATAAACCCCGGCTTCTTTGCGCTGTGTCCACCCCGTCCACCATGTCCATTCTCTTGACACTTTCCGCCGGGTCTTTTATACTTCCCCCATGAACAGGCGGTCCGCCCGTGGCGGATGCGGCCGGGCGCGTATAACCACGCCGCAACAGGAGGAGACAAACCTGTGGGACATGGCTGTCCCGCAGGTTTTTTTTATTGGGCTGCGCTCCTATGGAATTGAAAGAGATACAACAACGTAAAACCACCGCCGCCGCGCTCTCCGTGGCCTCCAACAGCCTGCTGGTCGTGTTCAAACTGATCGCCGGCATGATGATGGGGTCGGTGTCCGTCATTTCGGAAGCCATCCATTCCGGCGTGGACCTGTTCGCGGCCTGCATCGCCCTCTTTTCCGTGCGCGCGTCCGGGCAGCCCAGCGACAAAGAACACCCCTACGGTCACGGAAAAATCGAAAATATCTCCGGCAGCGTTGAAGCCCTGCTCATCTTTCTGGCCGGTGGCTGGATTATCTACGAGGCGGTTCAGAAACTGATGCACCCCCATGAAATGGAATCCCTCGGCTGGGGGTTTGGCGTCATGCTGTTCTCCACCCTGATGAATATAAGCGTGTCCGCCATGTTGTTCCGGGTGGGGAAAGCCACGGATTCCGTGGCGCTGTTGGCCGACGCCTGGCATTTGCGCACCGATGTGTACACCTCCGCGGGCGTCATGACCGGGCTGGGCGTCATCCAGGCCGGACAATGGTTTTGGCCCTCCGCCAACCTGTTGTGGCTGGACCCGCTCATTGCCATCGGCGTCGCCGTACTCATTCTCCGGGCCGCCTATCATCTCACCGTGGAAGCCGGCCGGGATTTGCTCGATGCCAAACTGCCCGATGCCGAAGAAGCCTGGATTTGCGGGCAAGTGATGCGGTTTGCACCGAATGTGCGCGGCTTTCACCGCTTGCGCACCCGCAAAGCGGGTTCCATGCGTTTTGTTGATTTCCATCTCTATGTGGACAAAGGCATGACGGTCGAGGAATCCCACCGCATCAGCCACATTATCGCGGACGAAATCCGCGGCCACTTTGACCGGGTCAGCGTCACCATTCACATCGAACCGTGTCCCGGCGACTGCCACGGCGGATGCGTCTATGAATGTGAGATGCGCGAGACCCCGCACACCCCGGCCGTGTAACCCCCCTTTTTTTTGCCGGCCGGATGAATTTGCCTCGCCCCCCGTCAACCCATCATACTGCCGGTTATGAGCGGCGGCTGCACCATTCTCTGGTTCCGGCGGGATTTGCGCCTGAATGACAATCCCGCCCTGCGCGCCGCCCTGGCTTTGCGAAACCCGGTGATTCCCGTATTTATTTGGTCTCCCGAGGAAGAAACCCCTTGGGCGCCCGGTTCGGCCAGCCGATGGTGGCTGCATCAATCCCTCCGGGCATTGTCCGGCGCTCTGGAAAAGCGGGGTTCCCGCCTCGTTCTCCAAACAGGCCCCATCGTCAAGACCTTGCAACGGCTGATTCATGCCGTCAACGCCTCCCACATTGTATGGAACCGGGTATATGATCCCGTTTGGACGAAAATAGACGCCGGAGCCGC
>CAYXPO010000215.1:4991-7631 GCA_964466925.1 uncultured Nitrospirales bacterium | reverse complement strand
GACTTTCCATTCCCGTAAGCAGGACAAGGCTCACGGCCACCCCGCATACGGCCCATGTCATGCTGCGCTGCCACCGCGTCCACATATTCGCCTCCTTGAATTCATACCCGTTTGTAAACAGCCTGTCCGGACATTATACGGCGGTCCGGGAATTTACACAATGCGCGGCAAGAAAAACGATAGGGGAAAATAGAAAAATAAGCCCCGGATCGGTATCCGGGGCCTGTGATTTGGAGGGAAGCAACGGTTACAACGGCATGAAGTCCCAGCCTTTGCGGTATTCCTTGCTCAGGAACTGGTTCGCCTTCGCGCTGTTGGTGACTTTCATCGAGGCGACGTCGAACTCGATTTTCTCCCCCGCCAGCAGGGCGACATTGCCCATATTGGCCACTTCCGTGAGCGGGCTGGCATAGGAGAAGTCGGATACGGTCTTCTCGCCTTTCTTGCAGCATTCGATCCAGTGTTTATACGAATTGCCGCCGGGGATGCGCGGGATCGAGGGATCGGGGCGCTTGAAGTCCTTCATTTTTTCATCGGGCAGCAGGCGCGAATCCTCGCCATAACACCCGGAGGTCATGATGCCCTTCGTGCCGACGAAATACGACCCGTTGTCGCCGTCCCCGATTTTTTCGCCCTTCGGCACGCCTTCGGGGCGCGGCGGCTTGATTTTTCCGTCATACCAGTACAGGGTGACGGGGCCCATCCCTGCGCGGGCCGGGAAGGTGTATTTGATGACGGATTTCTTCGGCGCGGTTTCTTTGCTCATGCCTTCTTGCTGCACCACCTCCACGGTATACGTGGGCGCTTCATAAAGTTTGAGGGCCCAGAAGGCGGGGTCCATGATGTGGCAGGCCATGTCGCCGATGGCGCCGCAGCCGAAATCCCACCAGCCGCGCCATTTGAAGGGGGCGTAACCGGGATTGTACGGGCGCATCGGGGCGGTGCCAATCCACAGGTCCCAATCCATCGTGTCCGGAATGTCCCGCGCCGGGAGCGGTTTGTCGAGTCCCTGCGGCCAGATGGGCCGGTCGGTCCAGATATGCGCTTCCGTCACCTCGCCAATCGTGCCGGCCCACAGCATCTCGCACAGTTCCCGCACGCCGTCGCCACAATGGCCCTGATTGCCCATCATGGTGGTGACGCCCGTTTCTTCGCCCACTTTGCGGAGCAGCCGCGCTTCCGCGATGGTGTGGGTCAGCGGTTTCTGCACCCGCACGTGTTTTCCCAGTTTCATGGCGGTATATGCCGCCGGGGCATGCGTGTGGTCCGGCGTCGAGATGGTCACCGCGTCAATCTCGTTCCCCATCTCCTCCAGCATTTTCCGGTAATCTTTATATTGCTTGGCGTTGGGGAACCGCGCAAAGAGCTCCGCCGCCGACTTCCAGTCCACGTCGCACAGCGCGACAATGTTTTCCTCGCCGCAGCCGTTGACGTCCCCGCCGCCCATGCCGCCCACGCCGATCCCGGCAATGTTCAGCTTTTCATTCGGCGACAGCTTTCTCGGCACCACCTGGGCCGCGTTGCAGATATTCCGCCTGGCCGTGCCCGCCAGCGCCAGAGTGGTCGTTGTGGCGGCCAGGAAAGCCCGCCGGGTCATTTTCCAATCGCTCATGGTTTGTCCCTCGCTTGTGGTTCAAATTCCGGTTTCCGAAAGGTGTTCGTTTGCGTGATGCGACAGAATACTGCCCTTGCAACCGTCAGATCAATATTTCATACACTGGACGAAGTACATGGACGCACCGGCGGCTCTCTTCTTCCCTGACGCGATAATCCGCTTCCCTGGCCTGAAGGGTTCACCGCCTCAAGAATTCCCCCCGTGCTTTTATGGTATACTTTCAACAACTTGAGTGTTCAATGAGGAATAGGCCATGCAGCATGTTGTGGGCATCGCCGAGATGAAAGTGTCCAAAAATCCGCAGGATATTTTGGTCACCTATTCCCTGGGGTCGTCCCTGGGTGTGGCCCTGTATGATCCGCACGCACGCATCGGCGGCCTCATTCACTGCATGCTGCCCCTCGCCAAAACCGATGCGGAACGCGCCGAACAAAATCCCTGCATGTTCGCCGACCTCGGCATTCCGCGCCTGCTGCACACCCTGACCGGATTGGGCGCGGACCGCCGCCGCCTGAGTGTCCGCGTGGCCGGCGCCGCCTGTGTCCTGGATGACAGCGGCCTGTTTCGCATCGGCCCGCGCAATTATGTGGTGTTGCGCAAGGTGCTTTGGTGGAACAGCCTCTATCTGGCCGCGGAGCATGTCGGCGGCACCCAGGCCCGCACCCTCTCGCTGCACATCGGCACGGGCCGCGTCATGCTGCGCATGGGAGGAAAAGAATTTGCATTGGAGTAACTCACCCCATCCCGCGTCCCGGAGGGCGCGCCCATGAACCCGCGGAAAGAAATCCTCGAGAAGGTGGTGGCCATTCCGGCGCTGCCCGCCGCCGCCGCCCAGGTCATCCATCTCATCCACGCGCGGGAGGCGGGCGTGGCGGAGATCATGAACGTCATCGAATACGATGCGGGGCTGACCGCCGACGTGTTGCGGCTGGCCAATTCCGCGTACTTCGCGGGACCGCGGCAAATCAGCACCTTGCGCGACGCGGGCGTGTTGCTGGGTTCGGCGCGCATCCTGCAAATGGTGC
>CAYXPO010000215.1:0-4981 GCA_964466925.1 uncultured Nitrospirales bacterium | reverse complement strand
CTGGCCTCCGCCATTTTTCCGCTGGCCAGCCGCCCGATTCAAGGCTACGGCCTGCCCGCCGGGCAATTGATTGACCACTTGGTCGCCGTGGCCATCGGCGCGGAACAACTGGCCAAGGAACTGCACTTCACCGCGCCGCAGTACACCTTTACCGCCGGGCTTCTCCACGACATCGGCAAGGTGGTCCTGGGCACCTTCATCGAAGTGGACGCCGAACCCATTCTGCAGCGGGCCTTCGAGGAACAACTCTCTTTTGAGCGGGCGGAACGCGCCGTGCTGGGCATCGATCACGCGGAAGTGGGCGCGGCCCTGCTCGAATCCTGGCATCTGCCGGAGGAAATCATCGCGCCGGTGCGCTGGCATCATGCGCCGGACGACGCCGCCGGGGATTTCCTGGTGGCGGACTTGGTTCACGCCGCGGACACCCTGAGCATCCAATGCGGGCTGGGCGTGGGCATTGATGGATTGAACTACCGGGTGTCTCCCTCGGTGATGACTCGGCTCCATCTGAAGACCGCCGTTGCCGAGCGGGTCACCTGCATCATGCTGAGCGAAATGCAGTCCATCCGCGCGCAACGCGGCGCATAGGCCGGAGAACATCGCATGGCGTATACCATTCTCATTGTGGACGATTCGGAGACCGCCCGCGCGGTTCTGGCCAAGGCGTTGACCGTGGCCCGGGTGCCCGTGCGGGAATTCCGTCAGGCCGCGGAAGGACAGGCCGCCCTCGCGCTTTTGGAAGACAAACAGGTGGACATCGTCTTCATGAATGTCACCATGCCCGGCATGAACGGCGTGGCGCTGCTCGAGCACATGCGGGAAC
Organism: uncultured Nitrospirales bacterium; assembly: GCA_964466925.1. GTDB lineage: Bacteria > Hydrogenedentota > Hydrogenedentia > Hydrogenedentales > CAILVY01 > CAILVY01. The sequence goes on along the minus strand of CAYXPO010000215.1, from coordinate 4,158 downwards.
GCGGCCTGCTCGATGCCGTCCCGGTGGTGCTGGTGTCCGCCGAGGGCAGCCAAACGCGCATTACCGAGCTGGCCCAGCTTGGCCTCCGCGCACAGGTCCGGAAGCCGTACGTTCCCGAACAACTCAAGGCCGTGGTGGACAAGCTTCTGGGAGGCCCGCATGAATACTGACCTGGAGCATCTGAAACGGGTGTTCTCGCACGTGAGCGAAAACCTGGTCTTCATGTTTGTCGAGGAATGGAACGAAGAAGAACGCCCCCTGACCGAAAAAACCTTTGCACTGGCCCAAGTCCGGTTCACCGGCCCCTTCTCCGGTTCCTTGTCTCTTGTGGTTCCGGAATCCCTGTGCGGCCCCCTCAAGGCCAACATGCTGGGCGCGGAACTCGCCGGGGGGATTGCGGGCAAGCATCCCCATGACGCGCTCGGTGAACTGCTCAACGTGACCTGCGGCCATCTGCTCACCGCCCTCGCCGGGGAAGACCCCGTGTTTGATCTCACCCCGCCGGAAACCCTGGCGGTGGACCGTACCCGCTGGAACGCCATTAAAGGCCTGCCGAACACCGCCGCCCTCCTCTTGGAGGACACGCCCGTGCTGCTCCATCTGGAACGGAACCCGTAATCCGCCGCCGGGGCAAAGTACAGGGTTCTTTACTTTGACAGGCCCGAAGGCGTGTGCTACAGTATGGAGGCTTTTTCGCCGCCGGGATGTTGTGCCGTCCGTGTGCATCCGCGCGGTTCGGCGGTTCGGCGGAAGAGAAGAAAAAGGACTGGTGTATTTTACAACCCCAACTGGAGGGAGACGCAACAATGGCTGACGTAGCGGGATTCTTCAATGCGGTGCCTGAAAAGGTGGACAAGAGCAAGGTTGGCAGCATGAACGCGGTGTATCAGTTCGAGATCACCGGCGAAGGCGGTGGCGACTGGTACGTATCCCTGGCGAGCGGCGAAGTGTCCGTGGCCCAAGGGAAAGCGGAAAAACCGAGCATCACGCTCACCATGGACGCCAACAACTTCATGGACCTGATCGCCGGCAAACTGAACGGCCAGACGGCGTTCCTGACCGGAAAACTGAAGATCAAGGGTGACATGACCCTGGCCATGAAACTCCAGAGCGTGTTCGCACTGGGTTGAGTTGGAATTTCGGGAGGGACGCCAAGACGCGTCCCTCCCGTAGCTCGTTCATGCGATTACTCACCTATGGCGTGGCGGCCGCCGTCCTGGCGTTCGCGGGGGGATGCGGGCCGAGCCATTCACCGGCACGCACCATCACGGATATGACGCTCAAGGCTCCCAACGGCATCGCGCTGCAGCTATCTTTGTTTCAACCCGCTGACGAGCACCCGCCGGGCCTGCTTTTAGTGGCAGACGCAAACCGGAGCCGTCATGTATGGGATGGGGTGGCGGAACGGCTCCGCGCGGAGCATTGCATGGCCCTCACGGTGCAACTTCCCGAAGGGGGCGGGAATTTTACCGAACCGGACTGGGACCGGGTGCGGGATGCGCTCGCCCTTGGGAAGAAAGCGTTGGTGGATCATGGGGCCGATCCTGAAAACATCGCCGTGGCCGGAGAAGGGCTCGCCGCCAGTCTTGCACTGCATTATGCCCTTCAGGACCCCGGCATTCAGGCGGTGGCGCTCATTTCGCCGGACGCGGAATACCGGAGCGCGGAAACCGCCGCCGCCGTGGCGCGGCTTAAAGAACGGCCCATCCTGCTCATGGCCGCGGAGGGGGATGCCGTTTCCGCCGCGCGGGCCACATTTTTGAAAACATCCTCGAAGGGTTTTTGCGAATTGCGCATGTATCCGGGCGCCGCGCATGGCGCGGACCTGTTCGCCGTTTCGGATAATGCCGTGGAGCAGTTTCTTCAGTGGACGAGCCTCACAGTGGGCCGTAAAGGCTTAGAAGGTGAACGCGGCGATGGCCAGCATGACCAACCCGCACACCAGCTTGGCCAGTAATCCCCCCACCTTGCCCAAGGCCGCGCCAAGCCCCGTCCACAACGCCTCGCCCGCCGCTTTCTCGTGTTTCACGTATTCGTAAAAAGCCGCGGCCAGAAACGCCCCCGCGCACGCGCCGAGCAAGGTGCCGAGGATGGGAAACCAGGGCGTGCCCGCAATGGCGCCCGCAAAACACCCCGCGAGCGCCGCCACCATCGCGCCTTTGCTTCCACCGAATTTCCGCGCGCCCACGCCCGCCACCAGGAACTCCAGAATTTCCCCCAAGACCGCCACCAGCGTCATGAAGGTCAGGCCCCATCCGCTGAAATGGTGAAAGTGCGTGACGGCCCATGCCATGCCCGCCGCGCCCAGAATAACCCAATTGCCAAACAACCCCACGACATCAAGCAACAGCCCGATAACCACCGCCAGCCCGAAAAATGTCCACCCTGTTATGGCCAACACCATTCCCATGATTTCTCCTTTCCAGGCGTCAACGCACGTTCATTCCCGTGCTTCCGAGGCGGTGGACGCCCCAAACTTCACCTCGACCACCCGGCCCTTGAACACATCCAGAATTTTCGCCACCTGCGGGTTTTCCATCACGGCGCGCACATCGTCCGGATTCGCCGAGGCGTACCGGGGCAGGGCGTCTTGCACCTTTTCCGCCACGGCGGGCCTTTCCGTGCTGTCGCCGGAAAGCTCCGTCCGAAAGGCGGTCAGGTTGCTGGTCATTTCGGCCAGCGCGGTTTCCAGGGCGCGCCGGTTCTCCACCTTGTCCACCAGGGAACGCGCCTTTTTCTGATCGCCGCCAAACCGGAGCACCAAGGTGTCTTCTTCGATGCCGCTGAACGCGGCCTGCGCCAGCCAGACGCCGAGGTTGAGATTGGCCAGCGCCGCACGGTGCATAATGGCCGGCCAGACGCGGGGAAAGTTATCGCTGGTCAGGAGGACACGCCGCACTTTTTCGGGAGCCGTGGGCGGGTCCGCCACGCTCGTTACGGCTGCACGCGCGTGGCCGGAGGAGGGTCCAACGGTGTTGCAGGAGGCGCCGCTCCGCCGCCGGATTCGAGCAAGAGCAGCTTCTCGAGCACGGTGTCCACCGACACCTCCACCCCCACCTTGGAGATGCGAATCAACAGCGATTCCAGCGCGATGCGCTGCGCCAGTTGCGAATCAAACCCGCTGGTCAGCGCGGCGAACTGCTCCACCAGCCGTATCAGGTTGGTCAGCGTGTACCGCTGCGAACGCTGCTTCGCTTCATTCATTTCTTCTTCGGGCAGGTGCAGTAGGCCGGCGCCCTGGGCGGTCTTGATCACCAGCAGGTTCCGATAGTAGCGAAGAATTTCCTGCACAAACTGGGAAAGGTCCTTGCCGCTGCTCACCACATCCTCGACCAAAGCCAGCAGACGCCCGATATCCTTGCCCAGGATGGCGTCGCAGAGCGTGTGCAACACTTTCCAGTCCACCAGCCCGAGCACGTCGAACACGTCCTGGAAGGATATTTCCTTGTCGCAATAAGAAATCAATTGATCGAGGATGCTCTCCGCATCCCGCACCCCGCCCTCCGCGGCGCGCGCAATGGCGTAGAGCGCTTCATCGCTGGCCCGAATGTCTTCTTTCTCTAAAATCTTGCGCAGGAGTTCCACGATGGAAGGTATCGGCACGCGGCGGAAGTCGTAGCGTTGGCACCGCGAAATGATGGTGGCGGGGATTTTGTGCGCCTCGGTGGTGGCCAGCACGAAAATGGCATGGGGGGGCGGCTCTTCCAGCGTTTTCAGCAAAGCGTTGAAGGCCTGTATCGAGAGTTGGTGCACCTCGTCAATGATGTACACCTTGTAGCGCCCGGAGGTGGGCACCATCCGCACGTTTTCACGAATCTCGCGGACATCGTCCACGCTGTTGTTGGAAGCCCCGTCAATCTCAATGACGTCAATACTGGCGCCTTCGCCGATGGCGCGGCAATTCTCGCAGGTGCCGCAGGGGGTGATGGTGGGGGCGTTGAAGGCAAGGCAATTGAGGGCCTTGGCCAGAATGCGCGCCGTGGTGGTTTTTCCGATGCCCCGTGAACCGATAAAGAGAAAAGCGTGATGGATGCGCCCGGACGCAATCGCATTCCGCAGCGTGCGCGTGATATGTTCCTGGCCGACTACATCCTCGAACAGCTGAGGCCGCCACTTCCGCGCCAATACCAGATACCGTTGGTCCGCCATGCGCTCCTC
>CAYXPO010000214.1:0-7647 GCA_964466925.1 uncultured Nitrospirales bacterium | reverse complement strand
TGGACTCTTCCCATCCGCATCGGACGCCGCTTCAGGCGCGCGGGTTGCACCAACTCGCCTTCGGCACCCCCCATTTTGAGCATTTCCGTGTTGGGACATGCCGGGCATTTGAAGTTCAGCTTTTGCGCGCCCCATTCCACAAAAGAACGTTCACACTTGGGGCATTTATACTTCGCAGGCATCGCCGCTTTTCCTTTCTCATCATTGTTTTTACGACTCCCCCCCATGAGGCACGTCCGGAGTATACCAGAATCGCCAAGACAAAAGAAGGAATTTTCAGGGAATAATAGTGTAGTCTTGCACTAGGATTTTCAGACAAATTTTTCCGGGATGCGGGGCTTTTTGTGAAGACCCGTCCCGTTTTCAGGGCAAAAGGGTTCAAGGAGGCACATGGGCGGCGGGAGCACCTCTTCATCAGTGAGGGCGGCTGTTTACACGGCATCGGAAACAATCACCCACGCCTGCACCCCGCGGAGATCGCTCCAGTGCGGGCGGCGGGAATCTTTCCTCGTCCACAGCGGCAGCCCCGCTGCCCCAGGAAGTCCTCATGGTCCAACCGAAATTTCTCCAGACTCGTCCGCGCCACATTCATTAATTGCATTTCCATCTTTCGCGACGTGCCGCCCCTATTGTCAAAAACAATTGGCGGGCATCGGCAGTATGGGTTTTGCGATGCCTGGGTCTGGTTTAATTTGTCCTGTCTGACGTGGCATGCTGTTGCACAGGCGTTCAGGAGGGCAGGATGCGAATGATAGATAGAGTAACTGTTATCGCCGTGCGTGTGGGCCGGTTCTTCGGCATTGACGGGCTCGATGCCGGGGAGAATCGCCTTCTGGTGCGGTGGGGGATGACTCTGGCCTTAATTGCCATGGCACTCCGGCTCTTCTTCTGGCTGTATACACACCGCCTTTGGGAAGACGCGCTCATCACCACGCTGCATTCGGAGAATGCCTGGAGCGGACTGGGTTTGACGCACTACCATCCGGGGGAGGCTCCGTTGCATGGTTTTACCAGTCCGTTGAGTGTATTGATTCCGCTGCTGGGCGACGCGGTGCATATCGGCTGGGGGGTGGAATTCCTGAAACTGGTCTCCATTTTCGCGGGGGGGCTGACCGTCCTCTTCATGCTTGCAATAGCGATTCATCCAAGCGTGCGGTTGCCGGGTCCGCTGGCCATACTGTTGATGGGATATGCGGCCTGGGAACACCACCAAATCCTTTGGGGCATGGCAGGCATGGAAACCCAGGTGGTGACGCTTATTCTGCTCATGACGCTCTATTACGCCCTGGCGTGGAAACGTACCGCCTTGGGCATCCTGTTGGGGTTTTGCATGCTGGCCCGTCCGGATTTTGCCTTTCTTACCATCATCGTGGGCGTATATGTGCTCGTCAAGGCGCCACGGAGTTTTCCGTATGTTGTGCTGCTGGCCTGTCTGGTCTACGGACCATGGATTATCTTCACCACCTGGTATTATGGTTCGCCGGTTCCCAACACGATCCTGGCCAAGAGCATGGGGTATCACCTTTGGTGGATGACACCCTCCCTGAGCCTCAGCGACATCAAGCGCGAGATTTGGGACCGGATCACGGGGACCTATTTCTTCAACACAATTTTTCAGCCGTTGGGGCCGAGTTTTGGCGGGCATGGCACGCATTTCCGGGCCATCGTGAATGATCACGGGCTGATCAGCGATATCATGACGGTGTTTGCAGGGCTTGGCGCACTCTCCATTGTTTTCAAACGGCAATGGAACCTGTTGCCGGTGGTCTTTTTCGTGGGGGTCTATGCGGCGTATTACGTATTCTTCGTCCCATACGTTTTCGGCTGGTATATCGTTCCCTGTGTGGCCGCCACCTTGCTATTAAGCGCCCATGGCTGGTCTCTGCTTGTTGCGGGAAATAAATTCCGGCGCATGCGCCTGGGTCTGCTCGGCGGGTTGGTGGCGCTGTATCTTTTGAGTTTTGCGATTTTCCTTCCGAAAACGTTTACGGCGGAACGCCGCATTCAGCAGTATGTTGAAGACCAAGGCCGCATGGCCTTGGGCCTCTATCTCAAGCAGGTGATGCGTCCCGGTGAAACGGTGGGGTGCGAGCCCCTGGGGTATATTGGCTATTATTCCCGCAGGATAGTCTACGATTGGCCGGGACTGACAAACCGCCAAGTAGTGCAATTCCAGCGCGAACATCCGGACCAGCGCAGCTTATATGGAATGCTTCACCATTTCCAACCGGATTACATCGTGCTTAGGCAACATGAATATTCTCAAATGCCGCATGACGATAAGGCATGGTTTGACCAAGCCTACCAATTTAATAAAGAGTTCACGGTTCCGGAGGGCGACAGAAAAAAAACCCTGCTCTGGCATGTAAATCAGGACATGTCGTTCCGGGTGTTCAAGCGGAACACGGGATCCTGACCCCGGCCACCGATTCTGCTTGAGGAACACTAGGTATCGAGATGTTCCGCCACTTTTCGGACCGCTTGAATGATCCAATCCACATGACGCTTTTCCAAGGCCTGCGAGATGGTCAGCATCACCGTGCGGCCGAGGATATCGAGGGTTTTCGGGCACATGTCCGGGGTGTAGCAGCGTTCCGGATCGTGCAGGGGCGAGGTCCAAGGCCGTCCGTTCCGATCCCAAGAGGCCTTTTCCATGACGTACTCCCAGTAGGGATAGACATGGCGGTCGGGAATGCCCTTGTCGTAAAGGCAGCCCGCGGGAATGCCTTCGGCGCGCAGCGCCTCCGCGAAGGGTTGAGTGCGATCCGGGGAGTCCACAAAGAACGCAAAACAAATCCCGCAATCGCCCGCCGGATCGTTGGATTGATGCAATTGAATGCCCGGCACACCAGCCAGTTCCGCACGAAGCCGGTTGCAGATGGCCCGCCCGCGTTTGAGAATGCTTTCGAGGCGCCCGAACTGCACGCAGCCCAGCGCGCCTTCCATTTCGTTCATACGGAAGTTTTCCCCGGGGAAGGGGCGCACATTCGATTCGCCGGGTTTCCAGAAACACATGGCGGAATCGTGCCGGATGGCCGCACGCTCAAAAACATCGCGGCTGCGGGTGACCATGATGCCGCCCTCGCCCGATGTGATGATCTTGTAATGTTGAAGGCTGAAACAGCCCGCGTTGCCGATGGATCCGAGCCGGCGGCCTTTATACGAACCGCCGCACGCCTGCGCCACGTCTTCAATAACCAAAAGATTATGCCGCCGCGCGATGTCCATGATCGCGTCCATATTGCACGGAAAGCCCCGCATATGCACCGGCATGATGGCCCGCGTGCGTTTTGTGATCTTCCCTTCCACATCCGCCGGGTCCATGGTGAGCGAGGCATCAATCTCCGCAAGGACCGGCACCGCGCCGCAAATCAGCACGGCGGAGGCCGAGGCGATATAGGTATACCCCGGCACGATGACTTCGTCGCCTTCGCTGATCCCAATGCCCACCAGCCCGCTGATGAGCGCGGCCGTGCCGCCGCCCACCGCCAGGGCATGCGGGCAGCCGGTCATTTGGGCGAACAACCGTTCCAACTCCGCACAGCGGGAGGTTTCCGGATCGAGGAACCGGAACAATCGTTTCGTGCGCAGGGCCGCCGTCACGGCCGCTATTTCCTCTTCGTCTATCTCGCCCGCGCCGCCGTAAATTTCCGGCAGCGGTTCTTGAGCAACGGGAGTTCCTCCATAAATTGCGAGCGCTTTGTCCGGCATATAGTCCCTTTCTGGTATTGTTGTCGCATCACGAAAACAAAATTTCACCGCGTGCAACTATCGTCTTACATTCCTGGATTCCCGCTTTCGCGGGAACGACGGTAATGTGAATGGTTATCTCATCCTCTCTGTGCGGCCTATTTCTCAGAACTTCTTGCGATAGTGCACAGTCATTGTTACAAAGGAAGCAGCGCATCTTTGTCCACTGTGCCTGGATACACATGCGCCTTGCGAAACGCCTCCGCAAACGTGCAGCCGGCCTGATAGCCGCGAAAACGCGACTGCGTTTCCGCGTGATAACCGGGTAAAATCCCATATTGGGCCATGAGCCAATCCGCTTGGCTCACATGGCAGGCGAGCATGGCCATCTTGGTTTCCCAGGTATCGGTGATATCCACATAGATTTCAGGCGTGAAGTTGATCCCGGCGATGGTGTCGTAAAACCAGATTTCGTGAATCTTCTTGCAGGGCGGGTGGTCCGTGACGATGTTGGGGACCGGTGTCATCACATGCGTATCCCAGACGAATTGGCCCGTGCGCTGATGGTCGGGATGGTAATCATGGTCCTTGTCGGGGCACAGAATGATGTCCGGTTGAAACCGGCGAATAACGTCAATGAAGTGACGGCGCACCTCGGGCGTGTCATACAGAAACTCATCATGGTAGCCCAGCCAATAGAACTCGGCGTTGATCAGGGCCGCGGCTCTGCGCGCTTCCTGTTCGCGGATGGCGGCGATTTCCTCCATCGGGAGCGTGGGCGATCCCACGTCACCATTGGTGGCGATGGCTATCGCCACCGCATGGCCCTGTTTTGCATACTTGGCCAGCGTCCCGGCGCAGAGAATTTCCACATCATCGGGATGAGCGCCAAAAGCCATTACACGCATACTGCCACTCCTTTCGACTCCGTTTACCAAAACCACCAGTATAATCCGAAAAAGATGCACGCGTACAAGGCGAACCACAGGCGCAGGCGGGCATACCAGGGCCGTTCCGGCGCGAAGGTCAGCGCGGTAAGCAGCGAAGGCCTCCACAGGAAGGGCTCCCAAACATCCTTGCCGGGCGCGGGCGTTATCCACGAGACCGCCATCACCAACACGAATACGAGCATCTCCGCGATAAACCCCAGATACAACCAATGCAGATGCCACCCCCGCAAGCCATCGGCCAACACCACCAGCACCTGAATGACGAGTCCTCCGAGCAAACCGGCCAAAGCGCCTTCCTTGGTCGTGCGTTTCCAGAACAGCCCGAGCAGAATCACGGGCACGAACGGCGTCGAGAGATAGGTGACGCCTTGCTGGAAGTAGCGGAAGATGCCCCAGTTGCTCACGATAGGGGCCACCAGCGCCGCGAGCAGCAGCGAGGCGAGCGCGGCCAGACGCCCCATGCGCACCACCCGCTTATCCTCCGCGCCGGGCGCAAGAAAGCGTTTATAGACGTCCAGCGAGAAAATGGTTGAGGCCGAGTTGGACAAGGCGCTGAGGGTGGACATCACCGCGGCCAGGAATCCCATCAGAATGATGCCGCGGAGCCCCCAGCCGGAGGCGAACACCTTGAGCGCAAGCGGGAAGGCGAGGTCCTGTTTCGCGAGCGGTTCCGCCTGATGCATGACCGTGATCCAGTGGTAGACGATGAATCCGAGAAAGCAGGTCACCATGGGCCGGAAGAAATTTATGAATCCCGCGAAGATAATCCCCAGGATGGCGTCCCAGGCCGAGCGCGCGCCGAAAACCCGCTGCACCATGACCTGGTTGGTGGCCTGGTAGAAAATAAAAAGCCCGAGCGACCCGGCGATGAGGCCCGCGAACGGCGCGATGGGGTCGCTGGCGGGATGGTACAGATGAAAGCGTTCGGGCGCCGCGGCCGCCATGGCGCTCCAACCGCCGGGAATTTTCTGCAGCGCCACAAAGTAGAGGATAACGCCGCCCCCCATCAACATGATGCACTGGACCGCATCGGTCCACATGACGGAAAGCAGCCCGCCCTTGACGCTGTACGCAGCCACGAGCAACACCATCGCCCAGAGCACAATCGTGAAATTCACCCCCGTCAGCTCGGCGAAGGTCAGCGCTCCTCCGTACAGCACGGGCACCATGAAGATGAGCACGTAGGCGAAGAGCATCACGTAACTGTATACCGCGCCGCAGGCGGGGCTGAAGCGGCGCGTAAGCAATTCCGGCACGGTGGTGACGCGGTTTTTGAGGTAAATGGGGATGAAGATCGCGATGAGCACGATATAACAGGGCAGGCTCCACCATTCCCAATTGGCGATGCCCATGCCGTTCTCGTAGGCACTTCCCACCGTACCCACAATTTGCTCGCTCGAAACGCTGGTCGAGACAAAGGCCGTGCCGATCATCCACCACGGCAACTGGCCGGACGCCACAAAGTATTCCTGCGCCGTGGAGATGTTGCGGCGGGTGGCCCAAAGGCCCACTCCCAGCACAACGCACAGCGACACGAGAATAACCGCAATGTCGGCGGCGGAAAGCGAAACGGTCATGGCATTCATTACTTCCTGCTTCCACACAAGATCAAGGCACGAAGGATGTTGTTCAATACCGTTGACGGTACAGGGCGGAGAACATGCCCAGGATAAGCGCGCTCACGCCAAACAAGAGCAAATCACCCAGCCGCCGCAAATCAAAGAAATCCCATGAAGATTTTTGGCAGCCACAGGTCGGTTCCTCCGGGTTTACAATGGCGTTCAATTCCTCCTGGCTGAGCTGGCCATCGCCGTTGGCATCCATCTCCGCGAACAACGCCGCCGTGAGGCCGCCTGCCGAGGCTTGCGCCTCCGCCAGCGACAAGGTCCCATTGTGATCCGCATCGGCTGCGTTAAAGTTGGAAAGCAGTTGTCCCGCAAGAATGTCAATAGGTACTTCGCCTTCCCCCTCGCCTTCGGTAATGCCCTCCCCCTCGGCGATCCCTTCGCCTTCCGACACACCTTCCCCTTCGCCCTCGGTGATGCCTTCACCCTCGGTGATGCCTTCGCCCTCGGCAATCCCTTCCCCCTCCGCAACCCCTTCATCCTCGCCTTCTTCCAGGCCTTCGCCTTCCACGGGGACAATATGGTCATATCCCAGATCGATCAAGGCGCCCAAATCCACGGGGGAATACGCGCGGCGGATAGTACCCATGGTGATGAGGTGTTCCATGACCGCCCCGCCGATGATGTTGTTGGTATTCCAGTGGCTGATGCTGCTCCCGGTTTCCCAAGGCATGGGGGCATAAATGCCCGGGGCCGTTGCATGCCCATACGCGGAATATGCCGAGGCCCCTTTGAAAACAAGGTTGTTGCTCACCAAATCCATCGAGTTTCCTTGATACGCCGGGGGGGTCCCGGAAAAGAGATTGAACAGCCCCGTCCGGCGCGCCACATATTGGTCCCAAACGGAATATACATTCGGGCCCGCCTGGCTCGCGCCCGTATTGGTGGTGAGCGAAATAAACCCGAGGGCGTGCGTCAACTCATGCAGCATCAAGGTGAAAAAATCCACCTCGTTCGCCGCCGGCGCCGCATTGCCGAAATACCAGTTGTAGCCGAAGTCCATCGTGATATAGATTTCCTCCGTGCCCTCGAAGGGTTTCGCGCCATTCTTTAACCGTGCAAGCGTCGCCCCCCGCTGAAAACCGGGCGTTAAGGAGAAATAGGTTCCGGCCATGGCCAAATATCCCTGGCCATCCGTCTGCGACACATTGACGAGAACATCCAGGGTCCCGCTTTCCTGGATGATCCCCGCCACGTACGCCAAAGTGTCCTTCAACCGGGCCCGCGCCTGGGGTCCCGCCACCGCGCTGTCGAACCCGGTATTGGTATGGTTCCGGATATCCAAGTAATACAAATTGAAGGTTATGCCGTTATAGGCCGCTTGTTCCTCCGGAGCGCCCGCCGGCAGAGGCCGGACGACACGGAAAGCAAGAACATCAACG
>CAYXPO010000213.1:0-7688 GCA_964466925.1 uncultured Nitrospirales bacterium | reverse complement strand
GGCAGAATGTTGTATAAGCGCGGCAGCGCGGCCAGGGGCGTCAGGCGTTGTTCCGCAAGGCCGCGAACGGTGTTGACGTATTCAGGGGAATACACGCAGGGCACGGGCGGGTTGTCGCGGTCAAAATTCTCGAGGGCGCCCACTTGCCAGGAAATAAACATGCCGCGCGACTGGGCATAGTCCAGGATATAGGCTTCTTCGTCCGGCGGGCGGTGAGTGGGGGCTTCCAACCCCGTGATGCCGTGTTCCAGCATGTTGTCCACGGTGTCACGGAGGATGTCGTTGCTTAACGGGCCTTCTTCGCCGTGCCAGCCTTTTCCCGAGGGTACCGGAGAAAACTGTGTGGCCGTGGGAAAGAACCCCAAAGGGGACTCCAAGGGCTGAATGCGCGGCAATCCGGATTGCGCGGAACCAGGCGGTTCATCCGCCATCACCGGCACGGCGAGCAATATGAGCATCCCGGCAAACCCTGCGATGTATGCATGCATAGGCTGTCCTGACGTTATTGTTTGGTTGGTGGAAATTTTCACAAAGGATTAACAGCATCACCCGCGGATTGTGCACGGATTAACTGTTGATGGCGGCGCGGATGCGCTCCAAATATTTCGGCACGCCGGTCATGGCGTCTTCCTTGCCTTCATACTCGAGGGAGAGGTATCCGCGGAAGTTGGCTTCGCGAAGAATGCGTACAATCCGGACATAGTCCGCCTCTTCGGAACCCTTCCCGTCCGGCGTGTGCACATTGACTTTAGCATGGGTCGTAATCGCCTTGGGGGCGGCCACTTCGATGCTCTTGTAGGGTTCCGTGATGAAATTGCCGGTATCCAGGTTGAGTCCCAGCCACTCGTGGTTCACGGCATTGACAATGTCCAGCACTTCTTTCGCGGTTTCGGTCAGATAACCATGATTTTCCAGCGCGATAAAGACCCCGCGCGCGCCCGCGTGGTCGCAGCAGGGCTTGAGGCACTCGACCACCCAGTCGAAATCCTGCTTTTTATCCGCGTCCTTGGCTTTGCGCCCGGCGAAAACCCGCAGACACGGCGCGCCCAGTTCCACGGCATGATCAATCCACGTTTTGACATTTTCCACCTGCGTGGCGCGTTCCTCGGCGGAGGGAAGGCAGAAATTGTTCCCCACGGAGGTTCCGCTCACATCCAGCCCCAACTTGAAGGCTTTGGCCTTGAGGGCATGAATGTACTTCAGGTCTTCCGAATCGAAATAGTAGGAGGTCAGTTCGACGCCGTCCAGACCCCAGGCGGCGGCCAGATCAAGCCAGTCCATAAGCGAGAATTTTCCGGGTTTGCCTTTCTGCGGCAGATAATCCCGGAGCGAATAAGCCGCGCAGCCCAATTTTATCTTGGGGCCAATGGCGTCCGTTCCGTTGAATGCTTTTTGGGGGGCCACCGCTCCAAAGCTGTTGCTGGCCGCCATGCCCAACACCGTGCCCAATCCCGTCCCCAGCGCTTGACGCCGTGTGATATGCATACCGCACTTCCTTTCGTCGTGGTTATTTTCATCCGAAGGTTCCCTTGGATGACCACCAGCATACACGAATTTCCGTTCTTTTTTCCTGTGCGGGGTGCATGCCGTTGTTTTGCATGCCGTTGTTTGCTTGAGGGGGCGGGGATTCCTATACTATGGGTTTGCTTCCCATCTTTGACGGTTTCCGCGTTTTGAAGGCGTATTTCTGGATGGGGAGGTTTTGGGCCTTGTATTTGGACCGGAAGGAACGGCAGCATGCATCTCCATGCCATTGACTGGATGATTATCGTTGGTTCGTTGCTCATCTGTTTTGTCCCGGCGTTGTTTTTCGGGAAGCGCGCGGGGAAAAGCACGACGGAGTTTTTCGCGTCGGGGCGGTCGGTGCCGTGGTGGCTGGCGGGCCTTTCGATGGTGGCCACGACGTTCAGCAGTGACACGCCGAACTTGGTGACGGACATTGTGCGGCGGCAGGGGGTGGCGGGGAACTGGTGCTGGTGGGCGTTCGTGATGACGGGGGTGGCCACGGTGTTTTTCTATGCGCGGATGTGGCGGCGCTCCGGGGTGATGACGGACCTGGAGTTTTACGAACTGCGGTATTCGGGCAAGGCGGCGAGCGTGGTGCGGGGCTTTCGCGCGGTGTATCTCGGATTCTTTTTCAACTGCATCATCATGGCGTCGGTGAATCTTGCGGCCTGTAAAATCGCGGCCATCCTGTTCGGACTGGACCGCTGGCAGACGCTGTTATTCGTGGGCCTGCTGAACGTGGTGTTCGCCACGCATTCGGGGCTTTGGGGCGTGCTGGTCATAGACATGATTCAGTTCTTCATCAAAATGACGGCGGTGATTGCGGCGGCGTATTTCGCGTTGAAGCAGCCGGAGATCGGAGGCATGGCGGGGCTGGTGGAAAAGCTCTCCGCGATGCCGGGGCCGGGCGGATTGAATTATCTGAGCATTTTGCCTGATTTCTCGAACCATTGGGACATCGCGGTGGCGGTGTTCATCTTGCCCATTGCGGTGCAATGGTGGGCGGTGTGGTATCCGGGGGCGGAGCCGGGCGGGGGCAGTTATATCGCCCAGCGCATGCTCTCCTCGAAATCGGAGAAGGACTCCCTGGGCGCGGTGTTGTTCTTCAACGTGGCCCACTATGTGCTGCGCCCCTGGCCGTGGATTCTCGTGGGGTTGTGCTCGCTGATTATCTACCCGCAATTGTCGGACATCCAGACGGCGTTCCCGAACCTGAATCCCAAGCTGCTCGGCCATGACATTGCGTACCCCGCGATGTTGAAGTTCCTGCCCATGGGGTTTGTCGGTTTGATGGTGGGCGGACTGATCGCGGCCAATTCCTCGACCATCCTGACGCATCTCAACTGGGGCGCCTCCTACCTGGTGCATGATTTCTACCGCCGGTTCATCCGCAAGGACGCGGACGAGAAGCATTATGTATGGGCGGGCCGTTGTTGCACGGTGCTCCTGTTCCTGTGTGCGTCGGGCACGGTGTATGCGCTGGAAACGGCGAAGGACAGTTTTGATCTCATCTTGCAGGTGGGGGCGGGCACGGGGCTGCTCTATCTGATCCGATGGTTCTGGTGGCGCATCAATGCCTGGTGCGAAGTGGTGGCCATGATCAGTTCGTTTGGCGTGTCCATTATTCTCCTCGTCCTGAAACGGAATGACGTGGTGCTTTCCACCGCGGCGAGCCTGATCATCACCATCATCGCCACGACGGTCTGCTGGATGCTCGCGGCGTATTTCGGACCGCAAACCGACCGCAAAACGCTGGTGGCGTTTTACAAGAAGGTGCGCCCGTTTGGCCCCGGCTGGGCCGTGATTCGCAAGGAGGCCGGCATTTCCGAGGAAGAAGCCGCCGCCACCCACGAGAATATCCCTCTGGCGCTGCTGGGCTGGTCCGCCGGCTGCATCATGATCTGGTCGTCGCTGTTCACCGTCGGCAATTACCTCTATGGGCGGTACATGTATATGGCGGTGCTGTTTGCGGTGTTTGCCGTCAGCGCCTCGGCGGTGCTGTATGTCATCAATCAACTGTGGACGGGCCGCGCGCCGGATTCAGTGGAAGAACAAGGATAGTTATTTCAACGGGAAACGTTGAAGACCCTCCTTGGTCACGCGAAGCGCGTGACGACGGTGGGCATGCGCGCGCGTTCCCCAAGGCAACGCGGGAACGCGCGGGGACGTGATTTTTCTGCTATTTAGAAGTACGTTTCCATTCTTCCGGGGGCCAATTATCTACCGCAATCCCCATTTCCTGGAGCAATTCACCCAATGCCGAAACTAGGTGTTTGAACGAACGGCATTTGCGATAGGCTTGTCCCATATCAAAGGATGCACTGAGTTTCGCCTGATCGATGGTCTCCCAATAGGAGGTTTCCGGGGGCATTGTCTTGCTTAAAACGTCTTTGGCGTTCCGTATGGACTCCGGGTTATCAGGGCTGCTGGCATCCATGTTTATTCGTTGTTTTCCTCTAAGCGATTCCAGGGAAGAAAGAAACCAGGCCTCATATTCGCATTTGGGTATGACTATCTTGCAGGGGATATCGGTGGCTATTTTCCCCGTACATGATTCCATCCGTTCTTTTAATTCCTTGGGACAATCATCATCCGCGTCAAGCATAATCAAAACGGAGGTACAGCCCTGTTGCATAAAGGCGATGCGAATAACCTTCTCCAGCAAATCATCACGCAAGAGTTGTCCACGGCCTCTCCGTATGGGACGGCCGATTTCAACGGCGAAAACACCGGCGGCATGTAAGAGACGCCGTAAAAGGATTGGAAGCGCTTCAACTTCGCCATGCCCCTCAACAATTGGCTGAATCCTCACGTCCACTCCTCAAATAACTGGCCTTGCGCCATATCCTCGGAAAATAATGGCGGTGATTCCAGAATTCCTGTCCGAAGCAATTCCCCTGCGCCCATAAGATGGCCTTTCAAGGATTCACGGCCCGCATCGGACAAGGGCAAAATATACGATGCGCCTTCGCGCCATGTGGCGATGCGAAGGTGCTTGTCCTCGATCCATTTTGCATCCAACAATTCCGGGCTATGCGTGGTTACAATAACCTGCATTCGTGAACTCGCATGATGGATAAGATCTAATATGGTTCCCAACGCCCCCGGATGAATGGTCTGTTCCGGTTCCTCAATTACCAGCACGGACGGGGGCGGCTGCTGAAAGACGGCCGTGAGCATTCCCAAAGCACGAAGGGTGCCATCAGACATGTTATACGCTTCAAATTTCAATCCGGTCTTCTGCCCCCAGTTTTGGGTAAACTCCAACGATAGTTTGTTGCCATGTTTTTTGCTTCGGACAGAATTTGTAGAGGGCACTATCTTTTCCAAGACTTCACAAATCCGGTTAAAGGAATTCTGGCTGCTGCGTTGTAGTTCCTGGAGTACACTTGCCGCATTACCGCCATCCGCGCGTAATGTTGCACCTCCGTCGGGATCTTGCATTTCCCGTAAACGTGCTGGCTCTATGGAATAAACCTTCATCTTCAACAATGCGCGGACAATCGGGGCAAAACGCTCTTCACCTCCCACGACGGGCAGGCAAAGAGAGGCAGGATCAAGGGCAGGGGTTAATCCCGCTATATTGGTCTTGAATTGCTTTTCTCTGTCAAAATAATACTGCCGCCCCTGAGTATCGGTTACTTTGCATTGCTCCCGGACTACTTCAAAACCATAATTGGGAAGTGCCCGGATTTCAAACGCATACTGACCCCCTTGTAACACGCCGTTAAGGGCGCCCAGTTTTACTTGGAGCCCGAAATTGGGCGGTTTACTTTTGCTGGAGGATCGATTACGCACGGCCGAAATGCCACCTCGTTTGTCGAAGACCGCCTGAAGGGGAGAAGACATGGCTTCGGACAGAAAGGCAAAGACATCCACAAAATTGCTTTTTCCCGCACCATTTCTTCCCACCAGGAAAACCGGGCTGTCAAAATGCACGGTATCCGAGGGAAAACTTCGGAATCGCTTAAGCACAAGTTTTTCAATAATCGGGGGCATGCCCGTCTCCTCGGTCCACTAACCTAGTCTATAGCATATCATTAACGGACGTTTTTGTCATGCTGGCCCGTTTCCTCAAGAAAATAACACTAGAAACTCCATGTATGGCATGCTAGACTGTCTTCCTGAGCAGACTTTTTCCGCTGTGGATGGAGATTAGTGCATTTATTAAATGGGCGATTGCCCCAAGGAGCAGCGAGCGGTATGAACCACCGGTATCTGGTTTTATCATTAGCCTTCATGATTGCCGGCATGGCCGTCATGGCGCAGCCGGTCTCCAAGCCAATGTTTACTCCGGGGGCCGCAGCGGGGGCGTTCAACTTTGATACCGGCCTGCTGCGCGGGGTGATGCGCGGGGAAGGCAAGTCCATTGGACTGGTGCCGGTGGAGTACGGTCCGAACTACCTCCCGCTGGCGAAAACACCGGGGCTGCCGGGCTTGTTGAATTATTACCGGGTCTTCACCACCAATCACCGGCACGGGGACAGCATGCGCGGGGTGCCGAGCGTGGCGGAAGTTACCGCCCCCAACGCCTTGAAGGTGCGATGGGAGGCCGGTGAAGACAGGCCCTTTGCGATGACGGCCACGTATACATGGTCCGCACCGGATACGTTGGACCTGGAAACCCTGATAGAGGCCAAAGGCGCGTTGCCCGATTTTGAAATGTTCTTGTCCTCGTATCTCACCGAACGGTTTCCCATCACACAGGTTTATGCGAAGCAAGCGGACGGGAAAAAGGCGTTTATGACGCCGGACCCGGATCAGGGCACCTGGCAGATGTTCCCGCGCGACGCGGACGCGGTCCGCTTGATTAAGGATGGCCGGTGGACCTATCCGCCCAACCCGGTGGATTGGGCAATCCGTCCGGAGTATGCCGCACCGCTGCTTTACCGGCGGGATGCGGAAACGAAGCTGGCCCAGATCGTCATGACGCGGCCCGGGGATTGTTTTGCGGTATCCACCCCGTGCAGCGGCGAGGGGCACTACTCCATGTACTTGTCCTTGTTCGGGAAAACCCTGGCGGCGGGGGACGCGGTGCGCGCCCATACGCGGATGATTGTGGCCGTATTGGACGATGCGCAGATCGTGGCCCGGTATGACGCCTTTATGAAAGTTTTTCCGGAGGATAAATAATCATGATCATTTTGCAATGGACATCTCCACGCAGGACAGGGGCAATCGCGGCGGCGCTGCTTGTACTCGCTTCGATCTCGCCGGGCGCGGAGACCATTAACACCCCGGCGCTGGCTGCGGACGACCCCGTCATTCCGAATGGATGCCGCTTGGCGGCGTATGTGAATTGCGGCGCACAAATGCAAAGCCCCGGGGAATCCGGTCCTCGCATCAGACTGCTCACGGAACAAACCTATACGTTTCCGGAGGTTTCCGGCCCGTTAAGTCATTGCGCGTGGGACGCGAAGCACGTGGAAGCGGAAGTGACGGGGCTGAATCCCGGCACGGCGTATGTGCTGGGGGTCACATGGTGGGACGCGGATGAAAAAGGACGCATCCAGTCCATACGGTTGGGCGTGGGGGATCCGGTGGTGTGGACCACCGTTCTTCCGGCCACGCGCGCCTGTGCGTTCAACGGGGGGAATTGCACGTGGGCGCGGATTCCATTGCCGCTGACGGGCGATTTCGCCGGAAAGGAAAATCTGCGGGTGGCGGTGGTTCATGAAGAGGGTCCGAACGCGGTGGTGAGTGAGTTTTGGCTGCTGGAATCATCCGAACCAAAGGCGCAAAAGCGGGTGTTGATAGTGACGGGCGACGATTATCCCGGCCATGTCTGGCGGAAGACTGCGCCGCCCCTTGCCGGAATACTGCGGGAGGATGTCCGGCTGGAAGTGGCCATCAATGAAAGTCCGGCGATTCTCGGTTCCCCGTTATTGACGTACTATGACGCCGTGGTGCTGCATTTCAAAAATTACGCTGAGCGCCTGCCGCTGGGGCCGGAGGTGTCGTCCGGCCTGGAGCGGTATGTGAAGGCCGGGCACGGCGTGGCGCTGGTGCACTTCGGGTGCGGGGCGTTCCAGGAATGGCCGGACTTTGTGAAGATCGCGGGGCGGGTGTGGAATCCTTCCAAGCGGGCGCATGACCCCTAAGGCACCTTTGAAGTGCGGGTAACGGAACCCAATCACCCCATAACGAAAGTACTGAAACCGTGTACGACGGAAGACGAATTG
>CAYXPO010000212.1:3871-7694 GCA_964466925.1 uncultured Nitrospirales bacterium | reverse complement strand
CTTTGTGGTGTGGACCGTTCTCTTCCTTGTCCTCAATGTCATGTACATTGACGGGCGGAGCCGGCCCGGCGCGCGCCTCATTTTCGGCAGCGCCGTCGGCATCTCCCTGGCCATCGGCCTCCTCTTCAACTACCTCATGGTCGGCCAGAGCTTCCTGCGCTTCGACATGACCCAGGACAAAATCTACACCATCTCCAACGCCTCCAAATCCATCCTGTCGGAAGCCACCGAGCCCGTCCACCTGAAACTCTACATCACCCCGCGGGATGAAATGCCCACCGCCATGAAAAACCTCGAACAAGATGTCGTTGACAAATTCGAGGAATTGCGCGTCGCCTCGAACGGCAAGATTGACTACACCACCGTCTACATGCGCGTCGCGAATATCATTGCGGACCAGGACGAGAAAAAGGACGAAAAGAAGGAGAAATCAGAAGACGAAGCCATTGAAAAGCGCATGCTCGACAAAGGCGTGGAACCCTTCAACGTCCAGCAGATGCAGAAAGACCAGGTAACCAACAAACTGGTGTATTCCAGCATCGGCATCGCCTATAAGGACAAACAGGAGGAAATCGTCCCCCGCGTCATGCCGCAAACCATCGAGGAACTCGAATACCGCATCGTCAGCACGGTCTACAAGCTCGTGAGCGACAAGAAACCGGTGGTGGCCCTTGTCGCCCCCAAGGAAGCGGTGAACATCGATCCCCAGATGAAGCAAATCCTCCAGCAGATGGGCCAGCCCATCCCGCAGTCCGAAGACCCCTATGTCTACCTGGAAAAAGTCCTCCAGGCTGAAAAATACGAGGTAAAACGCGTTGAACTGACCAAGGAAAGCCCCTTGCCCGATGCCTACGACACCTTGGTTGTCGTGAATCCCCGCAACCTGAGCGACCGTCAGCGCTGGGAAATCAACCGCGCCATCCGGGCCGGAAAATCCGTGATCCTGTCGGTCCAAAATTATGAATGGGACTATAAGGCCACACCGCGCGGCAACACCATCACCCGCCGCGACGAAAAGCCGGAAATCAATCAACTGCTCGAGCACTACGGCTTGGGCGTCAGTGAAGACATCCTGATGGACAGCAACAAAGTCACCCTGAACGTCCAAACCGGCGATTTGATGTCGGATATTCGCGGCGGTCAGCCCTTTGATTTGCCCATGCACGTCCTGGTGAACAGCAGCAGCATGGACCCCAATACCTCCATCACCAGCCGTTTGTCTTCCGTCTTTTATCTCTGGGGCACCGGCCTCAAACTGGACGAAGAGAAACTCAAGCAAAACGGCTTGACCGCCAAAGTCCTCATGAAATCGGGCGAACGCTCCTGGACCGTGGACGGAAAAGCCCAGTTGACCCGGAATTCCTTCGCCGAGCCGTCATCGAGTGAATTCAAACAACTCCCGCTGATGGCCATGATCGAAGGCCAGTTCCCCGACGCCTTCGCGGGCAAGGAACGCCCCGCCTGGCCGAAACCGGAACAGCGCCCCGGCGAGCCTCCCATGCCCGATACGGATGAAAAAGAAGAACCGGCCAAGCCGGTGGAGGCGAAACCGGGCAAGATGATTCTGCTCGGCTGTTCGGAAATGTTCCGGAAAAACTTCATGCAGGCCGGCAATCTGGACATGTTCCTCAATTGCGTGGATGCAATTACCCTCAACGAAAATCTGGTGAATGTGCGCGGACGCAAGCCCATTGACCGGACCATCCCGAATCCTTCGGACGGTCAGAAGTTCGTATGGCGCGCCGCGAACTATGGTTTGGCGAACGCGGTTGTGGCGGGTATTGGGGTTGTGTTGTTTGCCTTGCGGCGCCGCGCGCGCAACGCCTACACCATGTCCTACATGATACGCGGCAACTAAACGAAAGCACGGAGCAGGACCATGAAACCCAAAAATCTTATACCGTTAGTACTTGTGCTGGTGGCGTTGGTGGCGGCGGCCATGGTGATGAAGGCGAATAAAAAACAGCCCACCATGAAAGAACAAACCAAGCTGGAAGACCTTGTCCCCGGCGACGTCACCCTGAAAGACCTGGCCAAGGTGCAAGTCTTCTCGGGCGCGAAACCGGATGAAAAAGTCATCCTCGAACGCGATGGCGAGACCTGGAAGATCACCAGTCAGTTCAACGCCCCGGCCAAGAAGGACGTCGTCGAACAATTCGTCGGCGATGTGCTGAAACTCAAAGGGGAATTCCGCACCGAAGCCGCCGGCGATGACAAACTGGATGCGTACAGCCTCCAGGACGCCAAGGCCTTCCGCATCCAGGCGTTCAAGTCCGGCGTCAACGATCCCGCGGTTGATGTGTTGCTTGGAAAATCCCCGAAAACCGGCCAGGTTTTTGTCCGCAAGGCCGGCGGCAACCGGATTTATATCGAGTCCACCAACCTGAAACAAGATGCGGGTCTTTATGGCGATGAAGCGGACAAGGCCCCCACGGCGGATAAATGGCTCGACAAGGATATCGTGAAACTCGACAAGGAAAAGATCACCAAGATCGCCCTCACCATGCCCGACAAGGCGTTAGTGTTCGAGAAACACGAAAAACCCGCGCCGCCCGCCGCCACCGAAGGCGAAAATGAGGGGGCGCAAGAAGGCGAAGCCCCGAAAGCCCCCGAAAAGAAAGAATACGAATGGGTGCTGGCCTCGGGCGGTCCTGGCGAAAAACACAAGGAATCCGGTCTCAACAGCCTTTTGCAGAAGTTCACTGCGCTCACGGCCAACAATGTGATGGATCCCGCGAAGAAGGCGGAGTGGGGCCTGGAGACCCCCGCGTTCAAAGCGGTGGTCTCCCTGGAAGGCAGCGGCGACACCGTGATCGAAGGCGGCCGCCCCGATCCCGCCGGAAACGGCTATGTCCGCGTCGCAAGTTCCGGCAAGGACACGGTGTATGAACTGAACAAGTTCACCTTCGAGCAATTGTTCCCGAAAGGCTCCGATCTGTTTGATCTGCCCAAGCTCGCGCTCAACAAGGATCAGATTTCCAAAATCGAGATCAATCAACCCGAGGGCAAAGTCGTGGTCGAGAAAGATGGGAACGACTGGAAAGTTGCCGAACCCGCCGCGCCTCTCAATTTCCAAAAAACCACCCTCTCCACCTTGGCCAGCACTGTTGCCGCTTGGAAAGCCTCTGACTATGCGCCCGCCGGCACGGATGCCGGAGAGTTCAACCGTTCCGTGGTTATCACCACCCCCGAAGGCTCCCGCACCATCTCCCTGGCAGGGAATTCCAAATCCATCGAAGGCAATTATGCCAAACTCGATGGCACGGACATGATCCTCACCATGAGCGGCGCGGACGTCAAAAAAGTCTTCCTGAAACCGCGCGATGTTTATGAACTCAAACTCTTCTCCGATGTCTCCAGTGACAAGGTTGTGAATATGAATCTGCGCGACGGCGACACCTCCTTCTCCGTGGCGAAAGAAGGCGAAGACAAGTGGATGGTGACCGCGGGGGGCGCGCCCGCGGAAGCCGATGCGGAGAAATGCACCTCCTTCCTGTCCGGCGTCACGGAACTGCAGGCGAAAGACATTCGGTTTGGCGTTAATGCGGCCACTGTGCAGCCCAAGACCGAAATCATGCTGACCCTGAAAGAAGGCGAACCGGTTAAACTCGCTTTTAGCGCCGAACAGGACGGTGTGTTCTTGATGACCGCATCCGGCAAGCCGGTTGTATTTGAAGCGGAGAAATCGGCGGTGGAAAGCCTGATTGGCAAGATGAGCGCCATGAAAGAGCCGAAACCTGCTCCCGCTCCCGCCCCCGCCCCCGCGGAAGGCGAGGCGGCACCCGCTCCCGCGGAAGGCGAAGCGGCCCCGGCGGCTGCGCCC
>CAYXPO010000212.1:0-3861 GCA_964466925.1 uncultured Nitrospirales bacterium | reverse complement strand
GCATCTGCTGCCGTGCCCGCCGGTAATACTGTGGAAGTCACCCCGGTTCCTGCGCCTGCCCCCGGAAGCGCGGCTCCGGCCACGGCGCCCGCGCCCATCACCGTTGAGATGCCCGCCCCGGCGCCTGCGCCCGCACCGGCATCGGAACCGGCGCCTGCGCCTGCACCAGCCCCCGCACCCCAACAATAATTGTTGGTTCATTTTTTCAGGGCCGAGGCGTTTGCCTCGGCTCTTTCTATATGTCCGTTCCGTTTACTCCGGCTGATACGGACGATTCGACCGATTGCCTCGGCACGCCAATTGACTTTTCCCCGCCAAATGGCCAATCATGATGCATCCGTTCCTCATGATCCGTGCGTTTGCCATGAGGCGGAGTGCCTGTAATCCGCATCACAGAGAGGAAGAACAGAATGCGCGCCTTGAAGACCCACACGAGAGTTGCCTTATTCGTTTGTTTGCTGGCGATATCGTTTTTGGCCTCCGCCACCGTCAGCGTGCCCAATATTATCGGCGATCACATGGTCTTGCAGCGGGGCGTGAAGATTCCCATCTGGGGCAAGGCCGCTCCCGGCGAACAGATCACGGTCAGTCTCGAAGGTTGCACAAAAAAAACGGTGGCGGACGCTCAAGGCCTCTGGCGTGTTGACTTGCCCAAAATGAAGGCGGGCGGTCCCTATGAAATGGGCATTGCCGGCGCTAAAAATTCCCTGCGCATCCAGGACATCCTCGTGGGCGAAGTCTGGATGGGCTCCGGCCAGTCCAACATGCAATGGACCGTCAAGAACTCCAACAACGCCGATCAGGAAATCGCCCGCGCCAACTACCCCAATATCCGCCTGTTCTACGTGGAGCGCAAAGTGGCCACTCAGCCCCAGGACAACTGCAACGGTTCGTGGGTGCTGTGTACTCCGGAAACCCTCCCTGAATTTTCCGCCGTGTTGTATTTCTTCGGACGCGACTTGTTCAACAGCCTCAATGTGCCCATGGGCCTGATCCACACCTCTTGGGGCGGCACCCCCGCCGAATCCTGGGCCAGCCGGGCCACGCTGGAAGCCGACCCTGATCTCAATGTCATTGTGCAACGGTGGGACAAGATTGTGGCGGAGTATCCTGCCGCGAAGCAGGCCTATGATCAAGCCATGGAAGAGTGGACAAAAGCCGCCGATCAGGCCAAAGCCGAAGGCAAACCGGAACCCAAGAAACCCGGCGCCCCGCAGGGACCGGACAGCCCCTGGCTGGCGGGCGGCCTGTATAACGCCATGATTGCCCCCCTCGTCCCGTATGCGGTCAAAGGCGCGATCTGGTATCAGGGAGAATCCAATGCGGGCCGCGCCTATCAATACCGCAAACTCTTTCCCGCCATGATCGAAGATTGGCGCAAAGCCTGGAACCAAAAATCCTTTTCGTTCTATTTCGTGCAACTGGCTAATTTTACCGCAGTTCTTCCAGACCCCGCCGAATCCGAGTGGGCGGAATTGCGCGAAGCCCAAACCATGACCTTGCGCCTCAAGGGAACCGGCATGGCCACCATTATTGACATCGGGGAAGCCGACAACATTCATCCCCGGAACAAGCAGGATGTGGGAAAGCGCCTTGCCCTGAACGCGCTCGCAAAGGACTATGGCAAGCACGTGGTCTTTTCCGGCCCGATGTATAAATCCTTGAAAATCAAGGGTGACAAGGCCATCGTGAAATTCAACCATGCCGAGGACGGCTTGGCGGCGAAAAATGGAGAAGCCCTGAAAGGATTCGCCATTGCAGGCGCCGACAAAAAATTCGTTTGGGCGGAGGCGGTCATTGAGGGAGACAAAGTAATTGTATCGTCACCCCAGGTGAGCGCCCCGGTGGCCGTTCGTTATGCGTGGGCCAACAACCCCGTCTGTAATCTGTACAATGGCGCGGGATTGCCCGCCTCGCCCTTCCGGACCGATGACTGGCCCGGGATCACAATCCACAAAAAATAGACAGGTCTTGTTTTGCCTGTTTCAATGCGATCCGCCGTGCGGGGAGTGCTCTGAACCCCGGCAGTCACATAATGCTTGTTTTCATGCGTTCCAGATTTTTTGACGTCCGGCTGCGTGCTCATGAATATGAATTCACTGGGAATCCATTCGATACTTTACAACCCGAAGTGGAACGACTATACTTTTCATGACGGATGCAATTTCCCGCAGGGAATTTTGTAAGATTTGAAAATCCGGGGCCGGTGGCCATAGGAGGTTATTGCTATGCGGTATATGCTTTTCCTGATTATTTTAACGGCAGTGTGTATTTCAGGATGTGATTCGGGTCCTTTCACCCTAACCGTCACCCCGGACACCATCACCGACGCGATCCCCAATCAACGGTGCGTATTCCTCGCTTGGACCAACAATGCCGATACCGCCAAGCAGTCCCTCTTTCCCGTCAGCCTGTCCGCCACCGCCGTGGGCGCCGAAGTCATCATCGAACCTTCTGTGATATATCCCGGGCAAATGGCGGAAATCACCGCCATTCCCCTGCCCTTGGTGGGCAATGACAAGCAACTGCCAAATCCGGACGAAGGCCGGACCGCCACGGTCACCCTCCGCGCGGACCGGGGCGCCTTCGTCGAAGAGAAAACACTGACGATCAATATCACCTCCGAAGAACAAGACTTCGTCGGGGCGTATGCCGCAGAAGTTCTCTCGGATTTTATTCCTTGGCTGGCCGATAACTACCCTGAACTCAATATCAACGAACAAACCCAGTGGACCAATACCATTGTGACCCCCCACATCCTGATTGTCACCCATTACCTGTTTTTCTCCTCCGAATGGGAAGTTCATGTCGCGTGGCATGTCATGATCCCTCCGTATGACTGGGCACGCATCGAACTCCGCAGGCGATTCTCGGAAACCCTTCCCTCCATGGCTTTCGCGATTCCCTCGCGTTCCGCCAACCCCATCCAAATCAATCCTGTTGAACCTTCCGATATCCTCTGGCGTTAGCCCCACTATTTCCCGCAGGCATCGCTCAACCCCACACGCGTGGTTTGCTTTTTTGCCCATTCTTGACGACTTTGGAGTCTCCTTCTGGGAGGACTGCGAGGACTGAAAAGGCTGTGGGGCCGAGGATCGGGGATGGGGGATAGCCATCTTTCTCTCGGTTTCCCATTCTTCCCAGACTTTCCACGTTGCACTTTCCTGATGCTATAATCCTTACCAAAGGAATCCACATACCATGAACACAAAACGAAACCCCCAGAAGTCAGCCGTTCCCCTGATGCTCTTGGCGCTCATCTCAACCCTTTGCCTAGCCGGGCATGCGCAATCCTCCATAGACGCCTCCCGGAAAAACGCCATCGTCACCGCCATTGAAAAAGTATCCCCCGCCGTGGTCACCATAAATGTCGTGCATATCGAGCGCGAGCGTGCCGTCGAACCGTTCTTCAATGATTTCTGGGGGCTGTTCGGCGTGCCCTACGCGCGCCAGCGCGCCGTGGAATCCATCGGCAGCGGATTCATTTTTGATCCCCAAGGCCACATCCTCACCAACTACCATGTTTTGCAAGGCGCCGACCAGATTTCATCCGTCGTATTGCCCGACGGACGCACCGTCGAAGTCGAGGTGACCGGCGCGGACGAGCGAACCGATATAGCTGTCCTTCGCGCGAAAGGGGAGGGGCTTCCCCATATCCCCTTGGGCCGTTCCGATGATCTCATGATAGGCGAGTGGGCCATTGCCATAGGAAACCCCTTTGGCAACCTCATGCGCGATCCCCAGCCCAGTGTCAGCGTCGGTGTGATTTCCGCCAATCACCGCCGCGTCAGCCGCGAAGTGGGCGGCGGTGACCGGCTCTACCAGGACCTGATTCAGACCGACGCCGCCATCAACCCCGGT
>CAYXPO010000211.1:0-7716 GCA_964466925.1 uncultured Nitrospirales bacterium | reverse complement strand
GGGGGGGGGGGCCGGGGGGGGGGGCGCGGGGGGGGGCGGGGGCCCTTCAAGGGTTGGTGAACAATGCAGGGATTGCGGTGGCGGGGCCGTTGGAGTTTATCCCTCTGAAGGAAGTGGAGTGGCAATTGAAGGTGAATGTGGTGGGGGTGGTGGCTGTGACGCAGGCGTTCTTGCCGCTGATCCGCCCGGTGTGTGGGCGCATTGTTTTGATGGGGTCCAATTCGGGGTTTTGGTGCGAGCCGTTTGCCGCGCCCTATGGCGCCAGCAAGTTTGCCCTGGAAGCCATCGCGGACTCCTTGCGGGTGGAATTGCATCCCTGGGGCATCGAGGTGGCGCTGGTGCAGCCGGGCATGATCCGTACGCCCATCTGGGAGAAGTCCCGCGCAGCCGCGGAAGAACTTCAAACAAAGGTTGCGCCCGAATGTGCGGAGTTGTATGCCAAACCCATTGCCTCACTGAGGTCGCTGGTGGATAAGGCGCCCGCGCTGGCGATTCCCCCGGAACGCGTGGCCCGTGCCGTGGGGCATGCCCTCGAAGCGCGGCGGCCCAAAACACGGTATCCGGTGGGCCTTGATTCGCGGGCGCAGTCGTTTTTGCGCCATGTGCTAACGGATCGTTTGCGGGACCGCATCAACCGCTGGGTGATGCATCTGTAGGCGGCGGGAGCTTTTACAGGCAAGGCTGTGCGCGTCACGATATCGAGAAAGCGTGCGATGCATACTACACTTATCGTTGCCGTGATCGTGACTCCTGAATTGCGTTAAGGATATCCGAAGTGCGGGCTTTTGTTTTGATTGCGGGGACATCAAAGGGGGACTTTGACGCAGTGGCGCAGGTTACGCGGAAGGTACCGCCTCCACGGCGTTTAATCAGAACTTCCTCGCGTTGCGCTGTATTAAGCACCTCCGATAAACGTTGCCGTGCTTCAGAATATGTAAATACTTTCATGAAGGTTACTCCAAAATTTGGATGCTTAGCATTTTTGCCACGCGTTTCATTTCCTTGTCAAGCGTAAGTAAAGGGACTCGTAGACTTAATGCACATTCCAGAAAGTAGGCATCATAGGCATACAGATTATAACGAGCGGCTAAATTTAGCGCGGATGCAATATCAATTGGATGTAGTTCAACGGCAATGGACTGGATAGTGGACCAAGCGGCTGCAATTTCCGCATGGGAAAGCATTTTTCGCTTAAATAGCGCCGTTAGTGCATTCCCTGCTTCGTAAGGCAATATTTCCGGTGCCGCTAATGTATGGCGGGCGGTCAAAGCAATGATCGCGGGCCTTTCCGGCTCATCCAGAGCTACTGCCAAAAAAGTATTTGTGTCCGCTACAATCTTCACATGTACAATTGTACCTTTTAATACGGCTATAATCAAGTGAACGATTTGCAGATCGGAACACTGGAGAAATTAATCATCATGGCGATTCCCCCGGAACGCGTGGCCCGCGCCGTGGGGCATGCCCTCGAAGCGCGGCGGCCCAAAACACGGTATCCGGTGGGCCTTGACTCGCGGGCGCAGTCGTTTTTGCGCCATGTGTTACCGGATCGCCTGCGGGACCGCATCAACCGCTGGGTGATGCATCTGTAGGCGGTGGCGCGGCATGCGCGAACACGCCCTTCTTAATATAGCCCACCTGGTCCGCGACGAGGGCGGTTTCGCGGCTGTTGTGCGATACGTGAATGGTGGTGATGCCGAGTTGTTGTTGAATGCGCTTCAGTTCCAGGCACAAGGGGTCCCGGGTTGGTTCGTCAATGGCGCTTACGGGTTCATCGAGCAACAACACGGACGGGCTGATTACCAGCGCCCGCGCCAGGGCCGTTTTTTGTTGTTCCCCGCCGCTGAGATCCCGGATGTTCCGGTCAAGCAGAGGCGTGATATGCAGCAACTCCGCCATGCGCTCCACCTGTTGCCGCCGTTCCTTGACGGAAAGATGGCGGACCCGCAATCCAAACTCGATGTTTTGGGCCACGGTGTAATTCGGGAAGAGAAGACCATCCTGCGGGACGTATCCTACGTTTCGCTTCCAGGGAGGGAGATTGGTGATTCGGCGGCCTTCTATCCACAATTCGCCGCTCAAAGGGCGGAGCAATCCGGCGAGAAGTTTTATCAAGAGGGTTTTTCCCGAACCGTTGGGGCCGGTCAATACGAAATAGGCGCCATGGGGAATCTCGAGCGATACGTCTTGCAACGAAAACTGTCCGATGCTGAAATTCAGTTTGGCTATGGAAATTCCCGCAGGTTTCACCACAGGTATCCCTTTCCGCCCAATCGCTTGAAAATCGTCAGCATCACCACCGAAATGACTATCATGCCCGCGCCGATGACCAGCGCCACGTCGAGGCGCCCGATGCTGGTTTCCAGGAAGATGGTGGTGGGCATGATTTCCGTGTGATTCCGCATGGTGCCCGCCACCAGCAGAATGGGACCGAACAATCCGAAGATGCGCGCCCAACTGATAACCGCGCCGGCCACGAGACTGGGCATGACGTTGGGCAGCACCACAAGCAACAAGGCCTGCGAACGCGTTGCGCCCAGCGTCAAGGCGATTTCTTCATAGCGTATCTCGAACTCGTCAAAGCCGGCTTTGATGACCCGCACGGCAAACGCGCCGCCCACCACAAACTGAACAAGAATTATGCCGGGGCGTTCGAAAATGAACAGTCCGCGGCCCGGTTCGGCGAGTTGGGTGTTGAAGAAACGCCCCAGATCGACAATGAGCTGCCGGTCCACGTATTGGCCGAGCGCGGTGCGGAAAAAGATCAATACACACAATCCGAGCACCAAGGGCGGCAGCACAATGGGCATATCAATGATGGTATCCACCAGAAAATATCCCCGGAAGCGTTTGCGGGAGAGGAAATACCCCGCCGGCACCGCCACCAGGACACTGAGCAGTGTGCTGAGCATGGTGGACCACATGGAAAGCCAAATGGCGTTGAGCAGTGCGCGGTCCTGAAAGGCGATGCGCAAGGCTTCCGGGGTAATCCGCAGGAAGAGGCTTCCCACCAGCATCAGGAGCAGCCCGGCATAAATGATCAGCGGCAACGCCATCAGGGCGTCGAACCCAAGGCCGTAAGCGGGACCGCGCGGTTTCATAAATTACTGCATACCTTCCGCGAATCCGTGTTTTTGCCAAATGTCACCGCAAGATTCCGCGGCATACGTGTAAAATCGCCGGGCCGCCTCTTTGCCGTGCCCCACCGCGGTGATGCCCACCGTGACTTTGACGTGCTTGAGGTCGCTCACGCCATAGGTCGCGGAACTGATGGCGTCGATCTGGTCTTTCGGCACGGGGATAATGTCGAGTTTGTCCGAGAACTTCTTGGCCACCGCGCTCCAAGTTAGGGCGGCGTCCAAATGCCCCTCCGCGACATCAACACAGCGTTCGGTGTGCCCCTTGGTCTCATTGCGGATATTTTTGCGGAGGGCCTCGCCAAAGGGCAGTTTCTCGAGCAGATGTTTAATGATAATGCCGCTGGTCGAGTATTGCAGGTTGCCCACGCCCAGCCGCAGCCCGGGTTTGGTCAAGTCTTCGAGGGTGTGAATTTGTTGCGGATTCCCCTTGGGCACCGCCGTGGCGAGTTCCAGTTCCCCCACCGTGGCCCAGGTGGCGATGAGTTTTTGTTTTGCCGCCCATTCCATGAACGGATCATGGCAAACGAACACATCGCATCGTCCGGTATCTTTAATCTGAGCGCACAACTCGCCGGAATCGCCGTAGGTGGTCATGATGGTGTCATGCGACACGGTCTTGTAACGTTCGGCAATTTCCTCCACCGGCCCGCGCATGGACCCGCCGCACAGGACAATCACCGCCCCCCCGCCCGATTCATGCGCCGGGGGTTTTAGGAACACAAAGGCCGCCGCAACGCCGACCACAAGGACGGCCAGGAATACTTTGGCGCGCAGGGAACGCACTAAATGCATACGTCAAGTTCTCCTTGTTACTGGGGCATCTCCACCGTGTAATACTGCTGCCGGAGGACCGCCTTGCCTGCCTCCGACAAAATGAATTGTATAAAGGCCATGGCGGCTTCCGGGTTTGTGGACCGCTTTAGCCGCGCGATGGGAATGGAGGAAACCACGTTTTTCTCCACGGGGATGGCGATGGTGTCGCCATGTTCCGCGAATTGCCGGGCGGTGGCATCCCAGCAGATGACCGCGTCAAGCGCGCCGAGTTGAATCTGCATGGGCAGTTCGTTGCCGGTGGTGCTTTTGTTCCGCACGTTTTTTTCCAGGCGGGCATAGGGGATGTCGTTTTTCTTTAAGAGTTTGACGGTTTCCTCGCCAATGGCGCAGGCCCGTTCATCCCCCAATCCCACGCGCAGGCCCTCTTGCGTGAGATCATTCAGTGAATGGATGTTTTTGGGATTGCCTTTCTGAACAAATATGACCGGGATGAAATAAGCGGCAATGCGCTTTGTGGCCGGATCGATGAGCCCGAGGTCCGCGGCGCGGTCCACGTACAGTTCCGTGCCGGGCATGAAACAATCCCCCGGCGCGCCCGCCTGGACCTGCGTGAGGATCACTTCGCTCCCCGCGTACGTTGGGTGCACCTCGATATTTGATTGGCTCGTAAAGGCGGTGATGAGCGCCTCCGCGGCGGGACGAATCCCCGCGCCGCAAAACAGGGTTACTGCCGGAGGGTTTCCCGTCCCCTTCTGTGCGCCGGAATCGGAAGGAGTGTTCCCCTGGGGATTGTTATTACACGCGGCCAGTGCACCCAGCAGCATGGCGGCCGCCACAGTTGCACTATTTAATCCTCGCATAGGTATTCTCCTTCAGAACACTCTGTTTGACGATTACACCATACCAAACACGCGCCACAATGGCAAAATTCTCAGTTGAAAAATTTCGATCAAGCGGTCATTCCCCTGGTGGCGGTTCGCTTGTTATTGTGATTTTTCCGCCATATCTTGCTAAAATCCCTAATGTCAAGAACGAGAATGAGGCGGATGCATGCGAAAAGGTTTCACTTTGATAGAACTTCTGGTGGTGATTGCCATTATTGGCATTCTCGCGGCGGTCTTGCTGCCGGCACTGTCTCGTGCGCGGGAAGCCGCCCGGCGTTCGAGCTGCCAGAACAACCTGAAACAAATTGGTCTTGTGCTTAAGATGTACGCGAATGAATCCCGGGGGCAGCGGTTTCCGCCCATCAAAACCTTGGATTGTTCCGGCCAAACCTCGCCGGGGCTTATTTTCCGGATGGAGGCCGTGTATCCCGACTATCTGGCGGATATGAACACCTTGGTGTGCCCCAGCAATTTATTCGCCTCGACGGCCTTGGAGCTTTGGGATGAAGGGAAGACCCCGGCGGAAAACTATCCCCACGACACGCATGTTCCGAATGGTGTTGTGGAACCCTGCGAGGTTTATGAGCATCCCTATGAATACCTTGGCTGGTGTATCGAGCCCTGGATGACCCAGACCGAAGAGGCGATGGGGGCGGGAACCGATGAAAACATTGCGGCGCTCAAGGAAACATTGTATGACCCCGACCCGCAGACCGCCACCAAGGCCGCGGATGATGATTGGGATGTCATCCCCGGTTCAGGCAATGCCCATGGCGATGTTATTTACCGGTTGCGGGAAGGCATCGAACGTTTTCTGATCACCGATATCAACAATCCCGCCGCCACCGCACAGGCCCAGTCGGAAGTAGCGGTGGCTTGGGATCAAATTGCCGGGATACCGGATGAGGCGGGCGGTTCCACGGCCAGCGAAGCCTTCAAAGACCTCGCCCGGTTCAATCATATTCCCGGGGGATGCAATGTGTTGTTCATGGACGGTCATGCGGAGTTTATGAAATGGCTGGGGTCCTGGGTGAATAAATTCCCGCTCACCGAAGGCGGAATCGCCTTTATTGAGTTGGTCAAGCTGCACGAATAAACCTTCAACGCGCGAGGGAAGAACCATGGCGCCCTGGTGGCATGCGACAACCGTCTATCAAATTTATCCGCGTTCGTTTTACGATGCGAACGGCGACGGCATCGGGGATCTGCGCGGTATTATTGAAAAACTCGATTATCTCCAGGACTTGGGGGTGGAAACGGTCTGGATATCCCCCTTCTACCCAAGCCCGCTGGCCGACCATGGATACGACATCACCGATTACTATGGCGTCGCGCCGGAATATGGAACCTTGGCGGAATTCGAGGAACTGCTCGAACAGGCTCACCGGCGGGGACTGAAAATTCTGCTGGACATGGTGCTGAGCCATACGTCGGACCAGCATCCCTGGTTTATTGAATCGCGCGCGTCGCGGGACAACCCGAAATCCGATTGGTATATCTGGCGGGACGGACGCGGAAGCAAGCCGCCCAACAACTGGATCGCCATGCCGGGCGGGCGCGGCTGGCATTATGTAAAAGAGCGTGATCAGTGGTATATGGCGTCGTTCCTGCCCTTTCAGCCGGACCTTAATTGGCGTAATCCGGAAGTCAAAAAAAACATGTTTGATATGGTCCGCTATTGGCTGGGCAAGGGGGTGGACGGATTCCGGCTGGACCTTTTCACCGCGCTCATGAAGGACGCACAGTTCCGCAATAATCCTTTCAAGCCCGGTCTATATAGCGGAGGCCGGCCCTGCCTGTATCAACCCTGCATGCAGCACAATCATCCCGATATCTTTGCGTTTGCGAAGGAATTGCGCGGGGTGGTGGATGAGTTCGGCGAACCGGACCGCATCCTGTTGGGCGAAACCATCGGGACGAAGCCGGAACTCCGGCAATTGCTCGGCGGCGAAAAAAATGACGGCCTTAACCTGGTGTTCATTTTCGACCTGGTGTTCCTGCACCGCTGGCAGCGTTCCGCGAAATGGTTTCGCCAACTGGTGCGCGAGTATGAGCGTCATTTTCCCGCGCCGTTTCAACCCACCTATGTCTATGGCAATCACGACATGCGGCGGTTGATGAGCAAGATCGGCGATGATCTCCAACTCGCCCGCGTGCTCGCCCTGTTTCAACTCACGGCGCGCGGCGTCCCCACCATTTATATGGGCGAGGAAATAGGCATGACGGATGTGTTCATTCCGAAAGCCCAGGCGCAGGACCCCATTTCAAAACAATGGAATTGGGTGCCGGATTTCCTGCGCGGCTGGCTGCCCGTCAACGTCAACCGCGATATGAACCGCACGCCCCTGCAATGGACCGGAGGAGAGAATGCGGGGTTCTGCCCTCCAGGCGTCCGGCCGTGGCTTCCCGTGCACAAAACAAACAGGAAAACACGCAATGTCGAGTCTCAACTTGCTGACGAAAGCTCGATGCTGCATCTATACCGGTCACTTTTGAAATTGCGGCGCGGTCTGCCAGCGCTTCACGAGGGATCTCTCACGCTCCTGGAGGGGCTGCCCAATACCCTTTTGGGATATATAAGGGAGGCATCGGGGCAACGCATTGCCATTTTGCTTAACTTCGGGGGAACAGAAAACGTTATTTCATTGAAGGAAAGGGGAACGTGCCTGTTCGCCACGGCGAACGATGTAAAACTGGAAACGGATTGTGTTTTCCTGCCTGGAAAATCAGGTATTGTCGTCGACCTTGGCCAAAGGTGATTCAAACCATGTTGCACGTACGATACGTGGCCTTTCTCACGCTTCTGCTCTTTATGGGCGCAGGGATGGCAAGGGCTGAAAATCCGGCCACCTTACTGACTGTTGGCGCCGTCCGCTGGGATGGCTGGTATAAAGGCAATTCGTGGCAAAAGAATCTTG
>CAYXPO010000210.1:0-7722 GCA_964466925.1 uncultured Nitrospirales bacterium | reverse complement strand
GACGCCGCTGGGACGGACTCGCTCAAGGAGTTGCTGAATATCACCTGCGGGAACCTGTTGACCGCGATGGCCGGCGACCAGGTGATTTTTGATTTGTCGGTGCCGGAGGCGGCGGCCTTTTCCAGCGAGGAATGGCAGGCGTGGCGGGCGTCGCCGAAAACGGTGGCGTTTCTTGTCGAGGATGAGCTGGTGATGCTTCAGCTTGAACTGCGCGCATAGAGGTTGCACTCATGGCTTCCAATCGTCCGATTCGCGTATTGATTGTGGATGATTCCGCCACCGTCCGGCAGGTCTTTGCCAAGGAACTGGCCCGGGACCCGGAAATCGAGGTGATCGGAACCGCCCCCGACCCCTATGTGGCGCGCGACAAGATCGTCCAGTTGAAGCCGGACGTGGTTACGCTCGACATCGAAATGCCCCGCATGGACGGCCTCACCTTTCTGCGGAAACTCATGCAGCATTATCCCTTGCCCGTGATCATCGTGTCGTCACTGACCCCGGCCGGCGGGGAGGTGGCCCTCGAAGCGTTGCAGGTGGGCGCGGTGGATGTCATGTGCAAGCCGGGCGCGGCCTACAGCGTGGGGGACATGTCGGTGCAGTTGATTGACAAAATCAAAGCGGCGGCGGGAGTGCCGGTGAAGAAACGGCTGGCGGATAAATCGGCAACCAAGGCGGTGGTGGAACGCTTGGCGATGACGCGCACCACGAACAAGGTGCTGGCGATGGGCGCCTCGACGGGCGGTACGGAGGCCTTGACGGATGTGTTGACGGCCCTGCCCGCGAATGCCCCGGGAATTGTGATTGTGCAGCACATGCCCGAACTGTTTACGCGGTCGTTTGCGGACCGCCTGAACGGGTTGTGCGCCATTGAAGTCAAGGAGGCGGCGAATGGCGACACCGTTATTCCGGGCAAGGCGCTGATAGCCCCCGGCAACTACCATATGCTGTTGCGCCGCTCGGGCGCGCGGTATTATGTCGAGGTCAAGCCCGGCCCCTTGGTTACCCGTCACCGGCCCAGTGTGGACGTATTGTTCAAGTCGGTGGCGCGGTATGCGGGCCGCAACGCGGTGGGTGTCATTATGACGGGCATGGGGGGCGACGGCGCGGACGGCATGAAGGAAATGCATGATAACGGCGCGCTGACCATCGCGCAGGATGAAGCCTCGTGCGTCGTGTTTGGCATGCCCAAGGAAGCCATTGCGCGCGGCGGTGTGGATCATGTCGTGCCCCTGAGCCGCATTCCCCGGCTGGCCTTGGACTTGGCGCAGTCGTAGCCGTGTTTTTTTGCGGGTGAAGTTAACAAGAGGAAGACATCTACACGGGCCGTGCTTCAATGACGCGTTCATCAAAGGACGGAGCGATGGTTTCACCGGGTTGAACCAGCAGAAACGCGGCATCATCCCATTCGCCGTTCAGCCACCGGCGCGTCAATCCGGGATCGCCTTGTTGTTCATCACAGCCCCACCCCAGCCACGCCGCGCACCGGCGCGTGTACTCGCGGTGGAATTCGCTGCCGCCGATGCCCAGATCGACATAACAGGCTTGGCCGTAGTTTTTGATCCAGGTTTCCGTGGCTTCCATGAGATACTTGGCACTGTCTTCCCCATACAGTTCGGTATAGGTCTTCAACGCGGCTTCATAGCGCTCTTGGCCGGGCATGGGGCAATCCTCGATCCACCCCGGACTGTACCAATACGTTCCGGGATGCGAATCGAAATACGCGCGGTACCGCTCTTTCGACCCGAGAAGGAAGGTGATGCAATCGTGTGCGCGCACACAGACCAGCGGCGTGGTCCGCGCCACAATCCCCTGAATCCCGTTGCTGCACAAGCCATACCCAATCAGCAAGGCGTCATGCTTCCCGTCTTCCTCATCAATAACCCGCTGCAATTCCGTGCGCAACAACTCCGGGGTGTCGTGCAGGCCCTGTTTTAGAAAACGGAAAAAAAAGACATGTTCGGATTGGGCGGCAAAATGGCATATCTCCCGCCACAGCACGTGGCATGCAATGACGCAATAGCGCTTGGACCGGGGGGGATCCATCTTTCCCGTTACACTTTTCCGCAGGTCTTCCGCCAGCATGAACGCTTCTCCTTGTCCAGAACAAGACTGTATCATAAGAAGAAACACGGAATGAAAAAGAAAGACCATGGAGTCCGGGGTTGTCCGCGTTGTTGGTTTATGGCAATGATTCAACGCATTGATGCTCCAATGTGCACACCACCCGGAAACCAACATCATGTATTGCCTGCGAGGTTTCATAGTGATTTCGGAAGGCGGCGCGGGCGCGGTTGGGGCAGTCGAGCCAGGAGCCGCCGCGGACGACTTTGTGGGTTTCAGGGAAGGAAAGCTCTTTGTTATCGGCGCAGGGCCGGTAATCGGACAGGGTCCATTCGGCAACGTTGCCGTGCATGGCGCAGAGTCCCCATGGATTGGGGGCGAAGGTTCCGGGGGGCGCGGAGACGCGCCAGGTGTCGTCGAATCGGGTGTCGGCGGGCCGCCATGGCGGAAGCGCCTCGGGCACGTGGGGATAGAAGACGGCATGATGGGTCGCATCGGACAGGTTGGCGCAGGCGCTGAAATCGGCATTTATGGTTCCGTACCACAGAGGGGTGGCGGTTCCGGCGCGGCAGGCGTATTCCCATTGGGCTTCGGTGGGCAGGGAGAAATGGCGTCCGGTTTTATTGGAGATCCATTCGCAATAGGCCATGGCCTGATGCCAGGAAACGCGGACGACGGGCTGTTCCGGGCGGTTCAAGGGGAAGCCGCGTTCGTTGTCGCCGAATTGATAGGCCTCGCCGGTTTCGAGTCCGGAGTCATGCGCGGGATCAAAACAGCGGTATTGCTGGTTGGTGATCTCGCAGCGTCCCATGAGAAAGGCGGATTCAATGGTCTCGTTATGCGCGGGGCGTTCGTTGGGATAGCCCTGATCCGAGCCCATGGTGAAGGAGCCGGGTTCGATGCGGACGAGCTCGAGGGAGACGCCTTCTGCAAGTTCGACGGTTTCAACGGGCCTATCGGCGGCCGTGTTTTGTGAAATGACCGCTTCTGTGGGCGCTCCGCTGGAAAGCAGTTCCGCAGGGGTGGGTTCGCCGGGATCGGGTTTGTCTGACGCCGCGAGCATGGCCACCGGATAGATGGCCTCGGGGTCTTCATCCCTGCCCGCGTAACGTTGATGCAATTCGCGGCGGCGCATGGAACCCCGCTGGGCGGCGGCCACTTTCCCGGGGTTATAGGCGACAACTTCCTTCCAGGTGCCGTGGAACGGTGCATTGAGGTCAATCCAGGTGATCAGGCGGTCCCATGCTTCGGGACTCAGGCGCACGCCGTGGTGGCCATCACGCAGGAGTTGAATGAGCGTGCTGGTGTCGGCATGAAAATCGCGCGGCGGCAGCATGTGCGCGTCGCTTTCGAGGGTGGGCGTATGCACCCAGCGGCGAAGTTCCATGTAGGATGGCGAAAAATGCATCTCGAACGCGGAGGGCACACGTTCAACGGGCCGGGCCGTCAGATCAAAGGTGGATTTGCCGCCTTGGTGGCAGGTGGTGCAGTAGGCATCAAGCACCGGCTGCACTTCGCGTTCGAAGGAGAAGCCGCGCGCGGGACCGTACCACGGCGCGATGGGCGAAGGGGTGCGGCGAAACGCCTCGGGCGTTCCGCCGGAGAAACCCGACTGGTTTTGTTTCTCATGACATCCGGTGCAGGAGAGGGTTTCGCCGGGCACGGCGGTCATCCAACTGCGCATGAGGGCGAGTGCTTTGCCTTCGGCGTCCAAGGGCTGGACGGATATGGGCGTCAGCGCGGGCACGCGGAAATGGGCCGAGCCGTCCGGTTCGACGGGGACGGTGCCGATGATTTTTTTTACGTCCCAGGGGCCGTCGAGGCCGACGCGGTCCGGTTCGCCGCCAAAGCCGTGGAAGGTGAAATCGTAGCTCACAAGGCGCAGGGATTTGACCATGCCGCGCGGCACGCCCGCCAAACCCGGCCCGCGATAGACGTCCGTCAGCAGTATGGTTGCTTCTGTTTGCGCGGGATTGGCCGTGTCGGGAATGACAGGCGGGCGCGGCGTTTTCCGCCAGGGAATGGGTTCGAGCATCGCGTAGCCGGGTTCTTCGTGAAGCAGGACGAAGTTGTCGAAGACGTCAACGAGGTAAACGCCCCAGTTTGCGGTTTTGGCGGGCTTGCAGGAGACGATAAAGTAGTTCTCGCTGAGCGGATACGGATGGAGAAAGCGCGGCCAACTGGCGGCGATCAACCCGTCGAGAATCATCGGCTTCACCGGTTCGCCATAGCCGGGGATGCGCTGTACCGCGCCATTGGCCTCCTGCCGTCCGAAGGCGGGGTCCAAAATGACCAATTCGCCCTGGCGCGGCGCTTCGTGATGTCCGCCCACAATCGCAACGATTTTTGTGGGATGATTCGGAATGGGACGCGCGAAGAACATGGCGGTGGGCCAGAAGGAATTGCTGCCGTAGTATTCCATCTGCCCGCTGCCGTCGGGGTTGGCATGAAACAACAGCCGGGTGAAGGTATGGGCAATGTCGGCGTATTCCCAGCGCTGGTAGAGGATGCGGCCATTGTTCAGCACGGCGGGACACCAGTTATGATCCTGGTCGTTCGTCAGGCGTCGAATCTGTTGATTGTTATCCAACAAATAGAGATTGGCGACCTTGGAGCTTCCGCCCACGCACGGCACGCCGATGAACGGCGCGGTGGACGTGAAAATGATCCGCTCATCCGGCAGATAACAGGCATCGTAGTTGTGGACATCCGGTTCGTCAATCAACGGCAGGGGCCAGAGGTTTTTCGTGGACAAATTCAATTCCGCCACGCCCCAGCGGCCCTTTTCATCCGGGATGGACATCAACAGTTTTTCCGCGTCGTAGTGTAAATCGAGATCGCCGATAAACCGGTCCCCGGCGGGCGTGAACACCGTTTCGATGTTTCCGTCCGGTGCGGGCGGCGACAGTGATACGAGCGAATTTTCGTAACCGGCGGGCGGAATGTCGTCATTGCCCTGGAAGTTCATAGGCAGGCCAAGTGCGTCCGCACGGCGGCGAATCATGAGCAGGCGGTCGAAATCGAGCAGGGGATTGGCCAGCAGCGCCTCTCGTTGCAGCGCGTCGAAGCGTTCAATCACCGGTGCATAGGTCTCGGGCGCGGCGCCGGATGGAATGGCCGCCTGTTCGGCGTACAGCGCATCGAGCCGCGCAAGAAATTCTTGTGCGCGTGGATAACGTTCAGTGAATTCCCTGGAAAGTTCTTCGATGGCCCGGCGCAACGCCTGCCAGCGCGGTTCGGCGATGCCGGGGATCTCGGGATACGCCAAGGCGGGAAATTTCGTCCGAATTGCCACAGGCCTCCACTTGGAAGGCGCGGCCAGGTATTCAAGCAGATTGGAAGTTAATTTGAGCAGGTTGGAGCGATGCGGGTTTTCCAGGTCGGCGTAATCGGGCCAATGCCAGCCGAACACGATGATGCGCCCCTTTCCTGCGCTGTATTCCGCCAAGGGCCGCTCCACACCCGCCGGGGTATTGGCCAATACCATGGCCTCGGAAGGTCCGCCCCAGTAGAAATCCGCCACCGCCGGACAACCACCCCGGCTGAGCCAGACCAGACCGTTTTCCTCCTGCAATCCGGCAAAGGCGGGATGCGAACGTTCCACCAGCACCATGGCCGCCGGATCGCGGAAATGATCCAGTTCCCAGCGCTGCGTGCGCAGGTAATTTTCCACGCCGAGATGGTCCACCATGGCCAGCGCGCCGCCGGAAAGCAAAACGCCCTTTCCACTTTCCGCGAAACGTCGAATCGCCGCGATGCATTCGTTGCCATACAATGCCGTATGGACGATGGCATTCCCTTGGTGATACCAGACCACATCGAAGCCGTCCAGAGCACGAATGCTGCCGGTTGTGTCCGTAAAACTGCCGGGAGAACCGGGCGAAAGCCACGTGGCTTCTCCAAGGGTCTGTACAATTTCCCATGCCGCGCGATTGTGCGGATTCATGGCGTCCAGCGAGGGTTCCGCCGCAAGAAATGCGATCTTGATCGGAGCCGCCGCAACGGAAAGGCTTGCTATCGCCAGGGGTAGGGCAACGGCAAACAGCAATGGCATCCGAAACGCGCATCGCATGGAACAAGCAGGCATTTACATTCCTTTCACACCATGGGGACGGCGCATCAAGCGCTGTACATAGTGGATATATATCATTTTCATGTGGAAATGGAAAATAACCGGATGTGGGTTCGACCCCTTCAGGGCCGATGATCTAGAGGAAGGGGCAACGTGTCCATGGGTCTCGAAAACTCGACCCATGGCCATTCAAATTCCTCCCCTTCGGGGAGGATGGAAAAAGGACAACAAGAACAAACGGAGATGATGGAAACGATGCCGGGATGGATTTCTCAGCAGGAGCTTCGCGTTCCCGTGGTTCCTGTTTGCTTTGCTTAAGGGCTTATTGTTTCCAGAGGCAGCGGTAGTTGAAGCGGCGGTTGGGGGCGCTGTCGCCGTGGGTACAGAGGGAAATGGGGTCTTTGAGATCGGCGGGATTGTCGCACCAATGGAAATCGAAGGCACAGGCTTGGCCGGTGAGTCCGAGAAGTTTGCGGGGCACGGCCAGTTCAAGCGTCTTGCCGGCATACCTGAAGTTCACGGGAGAAACGTCAGCCCAGGCATTGTCCGGGGCGTTTGGTTCATAGCGCATGAGCGTGGTGGTTTTTTCATCCGTTATTTGTTTGTTAATGAGAAAGTCATAGCCGAACCAGCCGGTACTGGGATTCTTATCGGCGTCGATCAGCAGGAGCATCCAGTTGGTATCGGTATGCGGGGTAAGGTTTTCGCGCGTTTCGGCAAAGAAGTTTACATTGTCCGCATCGAAGGCGACTTTGCAGGTAATGATGTCGTTCCGGCCGGAGTCGTTGGTGTAGTGCAGCCCGCCATAGCCCTTGTAGTCCCGGTGGAAGGTATCGCCCGTGGTGTCGCGGTATTCGAGGGTGATGTCTTTCCAGTCGGCAAAATCGCCATCTATGGATACCGGGTGGAGCCCCGTGAGTTCAGGGATGGGCCGGATGCCTTTGTAACGGCGGATGTTCTGGGCCATCTGCATGTAGTAATTGTCGGTATAGCCGTCTTTCATGGGCTGAATGGAACGGTTGAATTCCGCGTTATATTGATCGATGAATCGGTAGGTGGCCTCGCGGCGCATGTATTGGAAGGTTTGCCCGGCCTCCGGGTGATATTTCCCGGCGCTCCATTCGTTCCAGTCGTTGAGGTAAAGGAATTGCGGGTTGGCCTTGAGGGCGTCCTCCCACCGATCCTGGAAATAGATGCCGTAACCTTCAGGGTGTTCGACGGTTTTGCCAAGCCAGGGCACATAGGCGGACTTCGGCATGTCGAATTCGTTCAATTCCGGTTCGCCGTTTCCCTTGGTCCAGGATTTTCCGATGAGGCTCACCGGATGCTGGGCGGGGGTGACGGCGGCTTCTTCCTTGGCCCCGTTGTGGGTGGAAATCAACTGATCCGGGGTCATTTCCTGAAGGCGCTTGTCGCCCATGTCCAAGCCGAAGCTCCAATTGTCCTCCGTGCCGACAAAGCGTTTCCCGGCCCACTCGTAATATCCCCACCACATGGTGCGGAGCGTGAAGAACTCTTTCACTTCCTTGGAGTAGTCCGTGTAGAACTCCTCGGCATAGGCCGGGTCGCCGTAATGCGGGTGATTGGGA
>CAYXPO010000209.1:0-7725 GCA_964466925.1 uncultured Nitrospirales bacterium | reverse complement strand
GGACTAGCCGCGCGAAGCACATATCTCATTTATCTCACCGGCATCCCCATAAATCCCGTTAAAGATCCCACCAACTATCTCCGCGGGGGACGCGAAATCGGCGATGCCCTCTCCAAATACATCATTGACCCCAAACTCGGCCCCTTCCCCTTTAGCAACCGCTACCAGATGACGGCCTGGGCCGCCTTTTACACCAAAGGACACCCCCGTGCCTATTGCATCAACCCCGGCGACCGCCGCATGAACCAATATGACCTCTGGGGCGGCTGGGAGGACCTTAAAGGCCGCGACGGCCTCTTTGTCACCGGCGGCGACGCCGCCAAAGCCCAACTCTGGATCGAAGGCATGGTGCAATTCGGCGCCTTCACCAAAGGCGAAGTTCTCGAAGTCGTTCAAGTCAAACGCCACGGACGCCTCATTGACCAATACTCCATCAGCCGCCTCTATAACTACTCCGGCGCCAATCAAACCCCATCCTCCGCCAAATACTGATTCCAGCATCAAATCGTCCAAAATGAACCCGCCCTTGTGCAGAAGCAGAGACATGAGCAACATAAGACCACGTTGACATGGTAGACAAACCTTGGCTTCGGCATTTATAGTTCAACGCATTCTTAAATCGGGCATAATGGTGCAATGGGAACCTTTATAAAGCATCTTGGACGGTGGCTGGGCATCGAGTCGCTCGATGCTCGGGAACACCGCACGGTGGTCCGCATCGGCTTGGGCATCGCGATGCTGGCAATGCTGGTCCGCATTGTCTTTTGGGTGTACACCCAGCGGTATTGGGAGGACGCGCTCATCACCTGCCTGCATTCCGAAAATGCGGCCAGCGGGCTCGGGCTGACACACTTCCGCCCCGGCGAGCCGCCATTGCACGGGTTTACCAGCCCGTTGAGCGTGCTCGTGCCACTTGTCGGCGACATGGTGCATGTGGGGTTCGGCATCGAATTTCTGAAGCTCGTGTCCATTCCCGCGGCGGCGCTGACGGTCCTTTTCGTGCTCGGTATCGGAATTCATTCGGCGGTCCGGCTGCATCCCGTGCCGCTGGTCATGGTGATGGGTTATGTGGCCTTTGAACATCACCAAATCCTCTGGGGGATGTCCGGCATGGAGACACAACTCTCCACATTGATCCTCCTGATGTCCGTGTACTACACCGCCGCCTGGAAACCCGTCCCGCTGGGGATTTCACTCGGCCTCTGCATGCTGGTGCGGCCCGATTATGGTTTCTGGACGGTGATTGCCGGGGTCTACGGGCTTTTCAAAGCGCCCAAGGCTTTGTCGAAAATAGTCCCCGCCGCGCTTGCGGTGTATCTGCCCTGGATCATGTTCACCACGCTCTATTACGGTTCGCCCGTCCCGAACACCATCCTCGCGAAGGGTCTCGGCTACCCCAAGTGGTGGGACGAAGTGGACACCATCAATCTCTCCACACTCCTGCATCACGCGTGGAAGGTTATGTCAGGAGAATTATGTGTGAT
The DNA here is from genome assembly GCA_964466925.1 of uncultured Nitrospirales bacterium. Lineage (GTDB taxonomy): Bacteria > Hydrogenedentota > Hydrogenedentia > Hydrogenedentales > CAILVY01 > CAILVY01. The sequence continues at coordinate 6,241 of CAYXPO010000209.1, read as the reverse complement.
GCTGGGCCCTACTTTCTGCGGGCACGGCGCGGGCATGCACATTTTCTTCTCCAACGGCCCCGGCAGCCCCATTGGCGTCTTGATGTTTGCGTTCGCGGTCTTGGGGACACTCGTGATTGCCGTGCGGCGTCAATGGGCGCTCTGGCCCCTGTCGGCGTGCATGGTGGCCTACAGCGCGTACTATGTCTATCTTGTGCCGATAATCTTCGGGTGGTACAAAGTGCCTTATCTCGCGGCAATGCTGCTGTTGAGCGCGCGCGGTTTGCAGGCGCTCGTATCGCCCCTGCCCAAAGCAACACTCCGTACTGGACTCATGGGCGGATTCACCATCGCCTATCTCGGGTTGTTCATTGGGGTGTTGCCCGTCACCTTCCTGACGGAGCGGCAAATCCAGCGTGATATCGAGGACCCGGTGAGGAAAGCGGCGGGGCTTTATTTGAAGGAACGAATGCAGCCGGATGAAGCGGTGGGGTGCGAACCTTTGGGCTATATGGCTTATTACTCCCGGAGGAATGTGTACGACTGGCCGGGACTGGCCAGCCGGACCGTGGTGCAATGGAGCCGGAGCCATCCGCAGAGTGAACGCTGCCTGGAAAACATGTTAAAGGGCCTTCACCCGAAATACCTCTACCTGCGCGACCGCGAAATACTGTACGGATTCAAGGATGTTCCGTGGTTCCGCGAACACTACCACCCCGTCGCCGTCTTTGCCCCAGACCCGGAGCAAGCGAAACGCATCCGCTGGATAGACCTTAATATAGACACCGACTTTCGGATTTACGAAGCAAATGATTCCTCCGGAAAACATTCGTATGACCCGGCGCTTTGGCCCATCGCGCCGCCCTCCACCTTGCGAAACCCCATTCTGATTTACAATGCCGCATCGCGTTTGGCCGAACAGGGCCGGTATCCGGAAGCCATTGCCCACTGGGAACGCGCCATCGAACTCAAGCCGGACTTCGCCGATGCTTACCACAACCTTGCCGTAGCCTATTTCACGCAAGGAAACAAAGAAGCGGCGCGGAGCACCATCGAGAAGATGCTCCAGGCGGGCCTGCCCGTGGACCCCAGCCTGATGCACGCGGCCCAACAGCAGCCATAATTCATTGTGCGCCGGGCTATGGTATCATGTGTGCCCGGCACAAGGTCCGGGCTTCATCCCCGGCGCTATTCCAGAAAAGAGACGGAGCATTCATGAAACACATTGTCATCATCGGCGGCGGCGCCTCGGGAATGGTTGCGGCGATCATGGCCGCGCGAAACGGCGCCCGCGTCACCGTGTTGGAGCGGATGCAGCGCGTCGGGAAAAAACTGCTGGCCACGGGCAACGGCCGCTGCAATCTCTCGAACCGGCGGCTGGACACAGCCCATTATCACGGCGCGCGCCCGGGATATGTAGAGGAGGTGTTTGCCCGGTTCGGATTGGATGAAACCCTGGCGTTCTTCGATGCGCTGGGCGTATGTGTTCAGGAAGAGGACGGCGGGGAACTCTTTCCGTTCAGCCAACAGGCTTCGAGTGTGTTGGATGTGCTTCGCTATGAGATGGCGCGGCTGGGCGTAACGGAAGTCTGCGAAACCGCCGCCCATTCCATAACGCCCCAACACGGTGGATTTCTCTGCGCCTGTGGAAACGGCAAAACTTTTGAAGCCGATCGTGTGGTAATCTGCACGGGCGGGAAATCATCGCCGAATCTGGGTTCCAACGGAGGCGGGTACAAGCTCGCGCGGGCGCTGGGCCACACCATTATCGAACCCTTCCCCGCCCTGGTCCAGGTTTGCCTGGAAGCCCCCTACTTGAAACAGATTGCGGGTGTTGGCGTCCAGGGCAACGCGGAGGTCTGGGTGAATGGCAAGTGCCTGGGCGCGAAGACCGGCGAACTCCTGTTCGCGCCATACGGCATTTCCGGCACGGCCATCCTTTTCCTCAGCCGCATAATATCCGAGCATACCCTGAAGGGCCGTGACACCCAAGTGCGGCTCGACCTGTTCCCGTCGTTTACGCAGGAAGCGATCACGGCACTGCTCCACCAACGCATCGCGAAGGATGCGGAGAAACCCATTGATTTCTGTTTTGTCGGATTCCTCCACAAGCGGCTGATTCCCGTCCTGTTGAAAGAAGCCGGCATTCACGACCTGCGGCGCCCCTGCGGAGAATTTCCACAGGAAGCGATTGTGCGACTCGCCCAAACCTTAAAGCAGTGGACCCTTCCCTGCACCGGTACCCAATCCTGGATGTTCTCGCAAGTGACGGCGGGCGGCGTGGATGTCCGCGAGATAAACCCCGCCACGCTCGAATCAAAACTCGTGCCGGGTGTGTATTTCGCGGGTGAGGTCCTCGATATTGACGGCGATTCCGGCGGCTACAACCTGCAATGGGCCTGGTCCTCCGGCGCCATCGCGGGGACCCATGCGGCACTCAGCCTGGACACCGGTTCATAAACTCCCGCAATTCAATCCGTTTGTTGTAGAATGGAGGGAAACCGTGAAAGTGTACAGGCGTAATGAAGCGCTTCCAGAAACTGGATGAATCGCCGCAACAAGGCCGGGTGTTGCCACACCGGGTGATACGTTATGGGGTGTTGCTTTCTTTTCTTTGGACGGCGGTGGTCGCGGCGTTTCTGATATTTAATCTTATTGAGGTCAAGCGGCACGCGATCACGGCCGCGCGCGTGCAGGCGCGCAGCACCTATGAAAAAGACATTCTCTACCGGCGGTGGAATGCCATGCACGGCGGCATATATGTTCCGGTAACGGATTCGACTCCGCCCAACCCATATCTGGACAACGATCCTGAACGCGACATTACGCTGTCCTCCGGAAAGCGCCTCACAAAGGTTAATCCGGCCTATATGACCCGGCAGGTGCATGAGCTGGGCCGGGAAAAAGACGGGGTCCAGGGGCACATCACAAGCCTGCGCCCGATCCGTCCGGAAAATAGGGCGGATGCATGGGAAACAGACGCGCTGAACGCCTTTGAAAAGGGCGTTCCCGAAGTCAGCGAAGTCGTGGAATCCGAGGGCAAGACATATTTGCGCCTTATGCGCCCCCTGATCACGGAAGAAAGCTGTTTGAAATGTCACGAACGCCAAGGATATAAAGCGGGCAACATCCGGGGCGGCATCAGCGTGTTGGTCCCCATGGCCCCCTACCTGTCTACGGTCCGCACCCGCATCATCGAATTGGCCTTGGGACACGGCTTGTTGTGGTTCATCGGCCTTTCGGGGATAGTCATTGGCACACGGCGAATCCATCGGAATGTTCAGGAACGTGAACAACTGCTCGAAGAATTGAAGACGGCCTTGGCCGACGTCAAGAAACTCAGCGGGCTCCTGCCCATCTGCGCCTCCTGCAAGAAAATCCGGGACGACAAAGGCTACTGGACCCAGATCGAAACCTACATCCAAAACCACTCCGAAGCCGAATTCACCCACGGTCTTTGCGAAGACTGCATACAACGCCTCTACCCCGAACGCGCCGCCAACCACCCCCGGTAAATCGCTTCCAGTAGAATCGAAAAAGAATCCTGACAATAGGAGGACTCGCATTGCCCGAGGTGTATATAGATGCCGATGCCTGCCCGGTGAAGAAAGAGGTTTACCGGGTGGCGGCCCGCCATCACGTGAACGTGAAAGTCGTCGCAAACACCCCCATGTTCGTCCCCGAGGCCGCCTCGATTGAACTCGTGGTGGTCAGCGACGGGTTCGACGCCGCCGACGACTGGATCGCCACGCACGCTGGCCCCCGCGACATTGTCGTGTCCGACGACATTCCCCTCGCCGCACGCTGCCTCCGGAACGGCGCACGCGTGCTCGGTTCACGAGGCCGCGAATTCACCCAAGCCGCCATCGGCGAGGCACTGGCCACCCGCGAAATGCTCTCCCAACTCCGCGAACACGGACTCATGGGCGGCGGCCCCGCCCCCTTCGAACCCAAAGACCGCTCCCGCTTCCTCGAACGCCTCGACGCCCTCCTCCGCGCCGCCTTCCGGCAGCCATAAATTACCTCACTATCCAAGGACCCAAACAAATTGAGAACGTCAGTCTGGCTTGTTGTATAGAGGCTGGAGCCAGGAGTAACCGGATGAGCCGTTTTTCTGGAATTCAGGAAATCAGGAAGCCTGAGAATGGTTATAAGGGTTGGTATAGAATGATTCTGCACAGGTGTTGTGTTCGAAATTATGCACGGAATAAATCTATGCCAACGCAACCCGCACCGAAAGTGTGAACGAAAGGGGCCAGGGGTCGAGTACCCGAGACCCCCGGAAACCTTGCCCCCATAATATATCTTTGAAGGGTACGCACTCGTTTATCCATGGTTGTGGGAGATCACCGTTTGTGATCTGGTCATCTTTTTTTCTGGCTGGGATTCATTCCATAAGCGGGTATTGGCAAAGTCCAACTTTGGGGACAAGCGCGTTCCCAAATGCAATTTGGGAACAAGAGAAACTACAACACACCAAGCCCTCTGAATCATCCTTCAAATCCCCCCAGCAAAAAAACACGGTTCAGAAACCCCTTCAAGTGTATCATTCCAATTCCTGAGTTCATGAGTTTCAGATTTGCTCCGTTGCGCCTGCATCAAAAATCAGCGTAAAAATCCGCACCCATCCGCGTTCATCCGTGGCCTATTCTCTTTATGACTCTCTTTACCTTAAACCTAAAACCTGTTTTCATCCTTTTCGAGCATTTCACGGTAAAAATCCTGCTTGAAAAATCTGTGTCTCTCCCTGAAATCTTTGTTTTTGCCCGCTTTTTCAACCCCGTTCACTTCGGCACGGCTTGATAGAGCGCGTGGCCGTTGGCGGCGAGTTTGATCACGGCCCACGGTGCCGCCTCCGGATCAGAGAATCGGAACAACACATCCTGGGATTGGAACGGTGGCACGGAAACCGCGGCGCGGCGCGGTAATACGGTAACAGCGGGAGACTCCCCAAGTTCCGGCCAAAACTCCGTGGGCACGATAAGGTCAACAAATCCTTCGGCGGGAATGCCGCACTTGTTTTGGATGGTGACTTTCACCTGCGCCTCGTTGCGGGAAACCGTCATGACCAAGGGCGTTTCCATTCGATCCAGCACATCGCGGACAATCTGATCCTTATAGGTGGTCCAGGCGAGCAGGCCGCCGGTATCCGCGCCCGAAGCGGGCGGCACAACCGCGATATCCTGTTTTTTCGATTCACCGGGCTTGAGATTGTAATAGAACTGACCGGGGCCCGCGCTCCACCCGTCTGCGGACTGAAGATACACAATCCCTTCCAGCGTTTTATCGGTCAAGTGATTGGCGATGACCGCTTCGACTCTGGTTTCCGTGTCTTCCAGGCTCCCGCGCAACACCAGCGACAGGGGCAGATTCCCCAAGGGCGCCGTGCCCAGATGATGCTCCCAATAGCAGGTGTGCAGCGGCCCGAAGATATCGGCCTCCGGGCCCAGGGTGGCGCGTTCGCCGTGCGTGAAGCGCGTGCTGGGCAGCATCCACACCGTATCCACGTCAAATCCGTTGGATTCCAGGCGGATGGAGGAACCATCAACCGTCAACGCCTTGCCGGGGTCTTCGCGCAAGGTTGAACTCGCGGCGCTGGTAAACGGCACGAAGCATTGGACCGTCCCCTTCCAGGGCCGGCCCGTGGATTCCCATCCGCGCATCACCAGTCCGTTGGGCGGATGCGCGGCATCGGACCGCATGGACGCCATGGCGTATCCGGGAGGCTTCAACGAACTCATGATCCATCCGGAAGAACTCACCTCGATAAAACTTTGTGTGCCGGGCTGGCGTCCCGCGTGAAGATCAGACGGCACGGCGGCGAGTTTTTCGTTATACGCGCGCGCTTCCCGCGCGATATTGGCATCGCGCCAATCCCCGTCGAACGGACACAACGCATATTGAAACAGAAGTTGCTTTTCGGGGGTGGCGCCGTGCGCCAACCCCACGGCCAGCGTGCCGTCACGTTCCACGCTGCACAGGCGTGTTCCCTGAAAGAGCACGGCGAATCCATGGCCTGGGCGGCCCGGGCGAGTTTCAGGAAGATAACCTGACGGCGGCAATGCATAACTGCCGCGCGCGCTCACGGACTCGGCAAACTCCGAGGCTTTTTCCGCACTGCGGTCCGGGACGGTCCCCGCGAGGATCAAGGTGGGAATGGGCGCATAGCCTTCCGGAACCTTTGCATCCACGAGAAACAGCGCAGTCCCTTGCGGGATTTGTTCCGAAAATTGTTTGACGGCGGTTTCCGGCAATTCCTTCA
>CAYXPO010000208.1:0-7726 GCA_964466925.1 uncultured Nitrospirales bacterium | reverse complement strand
GACCCTGCTTTATGCCACGGGCGGCCGGGGCAATGAAAATGGCCCGCCGCTGATTACCTTGCATCAGAGCAGCGCCATCAAGGGCGTGACCATATTTTACCCTGAACAGATTCCGGCGGATATTCAGCCTTATCCCTGGTGCATTCAGGGAATGGGGATGCATTGTTCGGTGATTGACGTCACCATGGCGAATCCCTATAAGGGGATTGACTTTGGCACGCATCCCAATGAACTGCATTACGTGGAAAATGTCTTCGGGCAACCCCTAACCATCGGCATCTTCGTTGATAAATGCACTGACGTCGGGCGCATCCAAAACGTCCATTTCAACCCGCATGCCTGGGGCCGGGCACGGCACCCCGCCGCCAATTTCAGCGAGTTGGACATCGAGCACTACCTGCGCACCCATTTTGAAGCCTTTGTCATCGGCAGAACCGACTGGGAATATATGTTCAATTGTTTTTGCATTTTCCCGAAAACCGGATATCACTTCGTAAAAACCGAATCGGGCGCGCCCAATGCCGTGCTCACCCAATGCGGCGCGGACATCTGCAACGAAGCCGTGCGCGTGGACGCCAGCCAGGGCCATGCGGGTATTGAATTCCTCAATGCCCAGATTATGAGCACGGTCATTATCGCGCCGGACAATGAAGGTCCTGTAAAATTCACGAATTGCGGTTTCTGGGCGATAAAAGACACCAACGAACAAGTCATTATGGGCGGGAAAAACACCCTCACCCTGAATGCCTGTCATTTTTCGGATTGGGGGAAGGCGGATGCCGCTGCGCCCTGTATCCGGCTTAATGCCGGTTCCGCCATTGTGCAAGGCTGCGATTTCTTCAATAAATACAAACCGCAAATCATTATCGGGAAAGAGATGGTCTCCGCGGTGATCACCGGCTGCCGCCTGCGGGGCGGGGCCAAGATCGACAACCAATCCGAAGGCGGCGATGTCCAGATAGGATTGAACACCGCCCGGTAGTGTGCAGGCCGCCCCCAACATCTTTCATGCGTGTTATAGCGGGTCTCCCATCACTGCTTGCTGCGGCGTTTTCGCGATAGCACCCACGGCCAGGCCCGGGGACGGTCTTGACCGTGCCATGCGGAGAAGAAGAGGTGTCGGCGTTACGTCTAGCCGGGCAAGTACAAGGAGAAGACACTGCCCTGGCCCACCGTGCTCTCGACAGTCACGCGCCCCGCATGGGCCTTCGCGATGTGTTTCACAATGGACAAGCCAAGCCCCGTGCCGCCCATGCTCCGGCTGCGCGCCTTGTCCACCCGGTAAAACCGCTCGAACAACCGCGGCAGATGTTCCGGGGAAACGCCGTTTCCGTGGTCTTCCACGGTAATCAGGACCTCATTCTCGGTGCGGCGTCCCGACACGTTCACTTCCTCGCCGGCTTCGCTGTATTTGATGGCGTTATCAATGAGATTCGCCACCGCCTGTTCAATCAACGAGGCATTCATTTGCACAAGAATGGCGGGATCGCATTCCAGGGTAATGGGAATCCCTTTTTCCGCGGCCTTGCTTTCGCATTGCTGGATCGCGCCCGCCAGCACTTCATATAACGCGCCTTCCTCGATCTGGATCAGGGCTTTCCGCTCTTCTTCCTCGATACGGGACAGCATGAGCAGGTCGCCCAGGATGGCATTCAGCCGGTCCGCCTGTTTTGCGATGATTTGCAGGAACCGGCGGGCATCCTCCGGGTTCTCCATCGCCCCGTCCAGCAAAGTTTCCACGAATCCCTTGATTGAGGTCACGGGGGTGCGCAACTCGTGCGATACATTGGCCACAAAATCCCGCCGCACCTGTTCCAGGCGCCGCAGCCGCGTGACATCATTCAAGACCACCACCGCCCCGATTTCCTGGCCTTGCGCATCGCGCAACACCGCCCCGTGCGCCTGAAGTATTTGCGTTTCCTGGCCCTGCATGCTGATTTCACTTTCCATGGGCACGGGCGTTTCCAGCGAATGCAGCACAAACGCTTTTAATGAGGGGTTGGCGATGATTTCCGTCAGAATCCGCCCCTGCGCCCGCTCCAGGGGAATCCCGATAAGCCCCGCCGCCGCCTGATTCAGGCTGATCACACGCTGTTCGCCGTCAATGGCAATTACGCCCTCCACCATGCTCGACAGCACCGCTTCCTGCTGGTTCCGCTGGCTCATCACCGTCCGGATGCGGTCATCCATTTGCGATGCCATCACATTGAGCGCTTGGGCCAGGCGGCTCATTTCCTGCGGGGCCGGAAGGGCCAGGGGCTGGCTGAAATCGCCCCGCGCGAACCGTTCCGCCCCCGATTTCATGTCATTCAGGGATCGGCTCAATTTGCGCGCGATCCGCCAACTCACCGCTATGGCGAGTACCGCCGTAATGATCCCGCCGGTAATCATTTTCCCATGCACCCGTGCAAGGGCGTCCTGTAGGCGGGTAAGCGGAAATGCCACGCGCACCACCCCCGCCAAGGCATCTCCCTTGTTAAGCGGAAGCGCCACATACATCATGTTTTTGTTCAGCGTATGGCTGAAACGCACGGCGGAACCGCTTCCTTCCCGAAGGGCCTGCCGGATTTCCGGACGATCCGAATGGTTCTCCATTTTTGCCGGGTTCTCATCCGAATCGGCCGCCACGGCCCCGGACGGCAGCACCACCGTGATCCGCGCATTGATCTCTTCGCTCAGTTCCCGGCAAAGCGCCTGAAGTTCCGGTGAATCCGCCGCGAGTTTTTCCAACAGGCGGTCCCCGGTAACCCGCGCCCGCACCTGCAAGTCGGAAATGATCTGTGCATGATAAAACTGCTGGATGGATTGCGTCGTATACCCCGTAATGATTAACACCGCCAACACGATGATTACAACGTACGAAGAGAGAATCTGCACGATGAGCGGGCGGCTGCGCATGGCTACTCCTGGATTTTGTAGCCCACGCCGCGGACCGTTTTCACGTAGTCTCCCGCCGGGCCGAGCTTTTTGCGCAATCCCGCCACCTGAACGTCCACCGCGCGCTCGGTCACCGTGTAATGCTCCCCGCGAATGGCATCCACTATCTGGTAGCGCGTGAACACCCAGCCCGGGCGGCGCGCCAGCAGGTGCAACACGCCAAACTCGGTATAGGTTAAATCCAACGGCGCTCCGTCCAGCAACACTTCGCGGCGTCCGGGATGAATCACGAGCCTGCCCAGGGTAATGGATTTTTCGGGGTCCGGTTCCCCCGTTTCCTGACGCCGCAACACCGCGCGGATGCGCGCCAGGAGCACACGCGGGCTGAATGGCTTGGTGATGTAATCTTCCGCGCCCAACTCCAACCCCGCCACAATATCCGCTTCCTCCCCTTTCGCCGTCAGCATCACAATCGGCACGTGGCGCGTACGGGGATCGCGCTTCAGCCGCCGGCACACTTCCAGCCCGTCAATTTCGGGCAGCATCAAATCCAGGATCACCAATCCCGGCGGGCTGGACTGCACCACGCGCAACGCCTCTTCCCCGGACATGGTTCTCGTGACGTGATACCCTTCCTTGGTCAGGTTATACGCCACCAATTCCAGGATATCTTCCTCATCCTCCACCACAACAATATTGATTTTTGCCATAAGCGCCAGCCCTTGTCTTTGACGCCAGTATACCCAATCGGCATTAGGCAACGGTATGAAAAAGATTAGCGTTCGATTAGGCCGGAATTCCGGCGTAATTGCCGTATTCGCGGCGGAAACCCCTGTTTACGCGGCGCCGGCAAGCCGTTGATAGATTTCCCGCAGAAACCGTTCCGTGTTGTCCCAATCCAGACAGGGGTCCGTGATGCTGACCCCGTACTCCAGGGATTTCACATCCTCCGGGATTTTTTGACTGCCCGCCTTGAGATGGCTCTCCATCATGAAGCCGAACAGGGACTCCGTGCCCTCCAAACGCTGTTCAATCACGTCGTGCAATACATGCCCCTGCAGCATGGGGCGCTTGCCGCAATTGGCATGGCTGCAATCCACCATGATGCGCGGCTCCAGGCCGGCCTTCCGCATCCGTTCCTCCGCGTCCAGCACCGTCACGGGATCATAATTCGGGCGGCCCCGCCCGCCCCGCAGGATCACATGCGAGGCATGATTCCCCCGCGTGGCCACCACGCTCGTTTTTCCGTCTGCGTCAATCCCCAGAAAATGATGGGGGTGGCACGAACTCACCATGGCGTCAATGGCGATCTGAAGGTTCCCCTCCGTGCTGTTCTTGAACCCGATGGGCATCGAAAGCCCGCTGGCCATTTCCCGGTGCGTCTGCGACTCTGAGGTGCGCGCCCCGATCGACGCCCAACTCACCAGATCATCAATATATTGCGGGACAATCGGGTCCAGCAATTCCGTCGCCGCGGGCACGCCCAGCGCCGTGATCTTCAAGAGCAGTTCCCGCGCCGTGTACAAACCCGCCGGAACATCATGGCTGCCGTCCATATAAGGATCGCTCAGCAGCCCTTTCCACCCCACCGTGGTGCGCGGCTTCTCAAAATACGTCCGCATCAGTATGAAAATACGGTCCGACACCGATTCCCGGAGCGCTTGCAGGCGTTCCGCGTATTCGAGCGCGGCGCGCGGATCATGGATCGAACACGGCCCCACAATCCCGATCATACGGCGGTCCTTGCGTTCCAGCACATCATGCACCACTTGGCGGGCATGGGCCACCGTTTTCGCCGATTCCGGTCCTATCGGCAGTTTCGTCTTCAATTCCCGCGGCGTGACGATCGGCGTAAACGACAATACATTGATATCGGCAAGCTGTTTCATAGTCTCATGTCTGTTCCTGAGTTGAATTCGAGGTTGAATGGAATAAAGTATAGCACACCTCCCTGAATGAAACCCGGTTCCAGGCCGAGGTCTTCGGGCACAAACAGGAGTTTTCCCGTGTGGTGGCGGCACGCTTGGCCTAATGGACGAGCAACCCTTGAAAAGGCCGAAGTGTGTAACGGGCTTGATTATAGACCCGTCTCAGGCGTTGAGGATTGAAGGCACGCACTGTACGCTATATACTTTCCGGTTGATTGTCGAGATGTATTAACGGATGGATAACCGTACACGTTGATAGAGGAAGGCACATGGGGAATGACATGAACCCGCCAAAGGAAACCGGACGCGTCCGGCACATGAAAATATACGGGGCGCGCGCGGTGGAGGTTCTGTGCGTCCTTATCCTCTTTGCCCTGGGCAGGCACTATGCCATTCAATACGTATCCACCTGGAACGAAACGCCTTCCTTTTACCAAAAGTACTATGGCCCCGCCGTGATGGTGGCGTTGGGCCGCGGATTCGTCAACCCCAGCCCCAATGCCGCCCCCGCCTTGGCGGAGTTCCTCAAGCTCAAACGGGATGAAATCACCGATTCCGATGTGCCGGTCAACATCCCGGTATCCGAACTGAGTTATTATCAAAAGATACACTGGCATTCCATGATGCTGACGGGATGGCTCTTCAAGTGGTTTGGCATCCGCTGGAGCGCGCTCTATGGGCTTTATGGCGTGTTCTCGGGGTGTTGCGTGGTTTTTGCCTATCTGCTGTTCAGACTCGGCATGGGGAGGATGGTGTCCGTTGGCCTTGCCCTGCTGTTTCTGTATTCACCGGTTTACCTCTATGTTCTTCCGCATCTGCGTGATTTCAGCAAAGGCCCCTTGATTCTAGGCATCCTGTGTTGTTTGGGATATCTGACGGTATATCCTCTTCGTGCGGGAAAACTTTTGATGGCCTGCGCGGGCATGGGACTAATCACGGGAATCGGCCTGGGATTCCGGCAGGATATGGAACTGTGCATTCCCCTGGTTGTGTGCACTCTGTTTTTCTTTTTGCCGGGTTCCCTGTTGCGCCAGTGGTCCGTGCGTTTGACCGGTTGTGCGCTATTTCTGCTTGCCATTGCCGTATCCGGGTTTCCGGTGCTCAAACCGATGATCATGGAGGACGGATACAGTTATCATTATATGATTCTCGGACTGACGGACCCCTTTATCAAGGCCATGGGCTTGGGGAACTTCCCGTATCAATTCGGATGTTTTTACCGGGACGCCTATGCGCAGGCATTGGTTTCCGCCAATGCCGGCCTCCACCACGGCCTGACCAGTTTCATACCGATGCCCTCGCCGGAATATAATCATTACGCCGGTCTGTACATGAAGGAAATACTCCGCATTTTCCCGGCGGACATGCTGCTCCGCTGGTATGCCGCGGCCGCCACCGTGCTCAACTATCTCCCCTTCACACACTATGGAGAGCCGCCTCTTCCCGTCACCGATGCGTTCAAGTCGTTAATGAACACGCGGTGGGAATGCTGGGGGTGGCTTTGCGGAAAAGGCGCCGTGGCGGCCGGGATGGCCCTGATGATTATTGCCGCACGATCCTTCCGCCTGGGGTTGTTCTCGTTTTTGGCCGTTCTTTTTTTGGGCGGTTCGTTGTCCATGCAATACAGTCCCCGGCATGGCTTTCACCTCGAAGTCTTCTTCTGGTGGGCCGTCGGATTCATCCTCTGCACCGCCGCACGCACTGGGTTCCGGCTCGCCTGTACCGTGTATCAGCACAGGCCCTTGCCGGGAAAACAGGAGGTGTGCCGCCCTGTTTTTCGCAGTGCGGTCTTTGGTGTGCTGTGCGCCCTTCTGTTACTGGTGCCGTATTGCCTGTTGCGGTGCTATCAGCACGGACGTGTGGAGAGATATTTCAGAACATGCGCCACGGCGGAACTCATACCCTTACCGGCGGAGCGGCATACGGACTTGGAGGAAGAATTTGTGCCGCGGGATTTCCTGGACTTCAACCAGTTCACTCCGGCCGAACGCGAACTTCGCACGCAATTTGGCCTTCTGGTGCTGGATGTGGAACCGCGGCGCGAGGCCAGCCCTCTGTGGTTCAAGTATCGCGCGGCCAATAAAATTACGGACTATACGTATTCGCTTACGATTCCTCCGAAAGCGGACTTGCCTCCAGGCAATGTGCGGGTGTTCTTCCCGGTATATAACGCCCCGGCAATGAATTTCCCGGGTGAACGGGAGTTTATGAGTGTCTCCGGCGCTCCCGGCATGATCAAACAACTCTACAAAATGCGCGATCCGGCGCAATTGCCCGTCTATTTGAACCTGATCTTGCCCGCTGATTGGAAACATTGCCCGCATGCCCTTGGTTTTTCATCGCAGGTTGTCGCTGAGGCATCGGGGCGGCGGCCTGTATTCGACCAATGATCCCCTGATTTTTGCCGCCCATGAAGCGGGGGATGACTCACGGCGGACACTGCTCAAAATGAAGGGCGTCCACATACGCTTGCCCTTTGCGGTTGATCACCAGTAGCGTGGCTTCTTGTGCTTGGACACGGCACAGAATCGAATACGTATCCGCCGTTTCGGACAGGGTCTTAACCACCACGTTCTTCAATTCAATCACCTCCAGGGCGTCATGCTGGCCGCCTGAAAAATGATAGGTGACGCGGTACTCCCCCGGCACGCTCGTATACAAGGTCAGCGTATGATAGGCGGTTTGATAACGCGTTTTTCCCAGGTGGGAAGCGCCCCGGAACCGGGGATACCGCCCATCCGCCTGCTTCTCGAACACATCCTCCACCTGGCCGTCCACTTTGCCCATCCACAGCTCGGTTTGCTGCTCCAGGTGCGCGTCTATCGGATAGGAACAGGCCACGTCGCCGGATTCCGCGGTGGGAAACGACACGCTGAACACGCGATCATAAAAACCGGCCAGTGAATATCCGTACAGCGAGG
>CAYXPO010000207.1:0-7756 GCA_964466925.1 uncultured Nitrospirales bacterium | reverse complement strand
GAACGGTTGGCCGATGGTGAATCCGGGTGTTCCTTTTTCGACAAGGATCAGGCTGGGGCCCTTGGGCCCCGCATCGCGGTCCGTGCGCACATACACCAAAAACACTTCCGACACCGGCGCGTTTGTAATAAAGGTTTTGCTTCCGTTGATGACATATTCGCTGCCCCGCCGTTCCGCGAAGGTCTGCATGGACAACACATCCGAACCCGCGCCGGGTTCCGTCATGGCGATGGAAAAGATTTTCCTGCCCGAAGCCATGTCCGGCAGATACCGCCGCTTTTGCGCTTCCGAGCCATTCCGGGCGAGGTTATGTCCGCACAACGCCGACGAAACGGTATAACTCATGGCGGTGCCCCCGCAGGCATAGGCAATCTCTTCCAGCACCACGCAGAAGGTGAGGAGGGATTGTCCAATCCCCCCGTATTCTTCCGGCACCAGGATTCCGAGCAAACCGAGGTCCGCCATTTTCGCGAAGGTTTCATAAGGGAACCGCTCTTCTTCATCGAGGATGGGGGCCAAGGGCGCGATCTCGTTCCGCGCGAATTTCCGCACCGTTTTCTGGAATTCGAGTTGCTCTTCACTCAGGCGAAAATCCATTCCCGTACGCTCCTTGACCGTCCACGGCCTTCCCTGTGGTGTTATACCGCTTCCACCACCATCGCCACGCCGAGCCCGCCGCCGCCGCAGAGGGTTTGGATGCCGAACTTGCCGCCGGTCCGTTTGAGGTGGCGGACCATTTCGCCGAAATACAGCACGCCCGACGCGCCGATGGGGTGGCCGAGCGCAATCGCGCCGCCCGTGGGATTCACCCGCGGATCGTTGTAGGGGTAGCCGAAGGCATTGGCGAAGGCGAGGCAGGGCGTCGCGAACGCTTCGTTGGGCTCGATGATGTCCATGTCGTCCATGGTTTTGCCGCACCGTGCCAGCGCCTTCTTCATCGCCGGGATCGGCGCCAGCAGCATCGGCACGGGCGCGCCGCCGGCCACCGCCATGCCGCGGATGACCGCGAGCGGTTCCAGCCCCAAGGTTTCCGCCTTGTCCGCGCTCATCAGCATCACCGCCGCCGCGCCGTCCACAATTTGCGAGGAATTCCCCGCCGTGACAATGCCGCCTTCCTTGAAGGGCGCGGGCAGTTTCCGCAGATCGTCCAGAAAGCCCTTGGGATCCTCCACCGCCTTGGGGCGCACTACTTCGTCGGTGTCCACGCGCCGGGTGACGCCTTCGTAGGTGTATTCATAGGGAATGATGTTGTCGAACCAGCCGTTGCGCTGCGCGGTGACCGCATGCTGGAGAGGGCGAAGCGGTCCAGGTCCTCGCGCGTATGTCCCTCGTCCTCGGAGATCATTTCAGCGCACAATCCCTGCGACACGTGCATCCCGATTTCTTCCTGCCGCTCCGTCCAGCGCACCGGCAGGCCCGCCGCCATCGCCGCCGTCACGTCCGAGCCCATGCCGTAGTGCGACATGATTTCCGCGCCCGCGCACACCATTACGTCACCGTTCCCGGTCTGAATGCCTTGCGCCGCAAACAGGATGGATTTCAGGCCGGCGTTGCAGAATTGATTCACGGTGCAGGCCGACACCGATTGCGGCAGGCCGGCCAGCAGGGCCGAGAAGCGCGCGAGGTTGCTCCCCTGCTCCCCGATCTGGCTCAAACAGCCAACGATGACATCTTCAATATCCGCTTCGTCGAAATTTGGGCATCGCGCTGTTACCCGGTCCACCAAACCGCGCAGCATGGCCGCCAGCAGTTCTTGAGTCGAGGCTTGGCAAAGTTGACCGTTCTTCTTCATCCCGTCGCGGCCTGATTTGCCGATGGCGCTGCGGACCGCGTCCACCACCACTACGTCACGAAGTGCTGCCATGGAAGAAACCCTCCCTTGTTCCGTCAGTTGATTAAAGTGTCCGTGAGAATTGCGGTACTGCGGTACTTCCACTACGAACCTTGCCGTGTGGACTGCTTGGGGCAGGGTTTTCGTTATGATAGGCGCCCGGACGGCGGCTGTCAATATCCGGTCTTTTGGGCCAGTTTGTCTTTTAGATGCTGGCCGGTGTAGGACTTTTTGCTCTGGACGATTTTCCTGGGCGGGCCGGCGGCGATGAGGCGTCCGCCGTTGTCGCCGCCTTCGGGACCGAGGTCTATGATCCAGTCGGCGGTCTTGATCACATCGAGGTTGTGCTCGATGACGATGACCGTGTTGCCGTAATCCACCAGGCGGTGGAGCACCCGGAGCAGTTTGTCCACGTCCACGGCGTGAAGGCCGGTGGTGGGTTCGTCGAGAATATAGAGGGTGCGCCCGGTTTGGCGGCGGGCGAGTTCGGTGGCGAGCTTGACGCGTTGCGCCTCGCCGCCGGAGAGCGTGGTGGCGGATTGGCCGAGCTTGATGTAGCCCAGGCCGACGTCGCAGAGCGTCTCGAGGGGACGGTGGATGGGCGGTATGTTCTTGAAGAATTCACAGGCGTCCTCGACCGTCATGTCGAGCACTTCGGCGATGTTCCTGCCCTTGTAGCGGATTTCGAGCGTGTCGCGGTTATAGCGCGCGCCGTTGCAGGTTTCGCAGGGCACGTACACGTCCGGCAGGAAGTGCATCTCGATCCGGATGAGGCCGTTGCCCTCGCATTCCTCGCAGCGTCCGCCGCGCACGTTGAAGCTGAAGCGCCCCGGCTTGTAGCCGCGCGCGCGGGCTTCGGGCGTTTGCGTGAACAGGTCGCGGATCGGACTGAACAGGCCGGTATAGGTGGCGGGATTCGAGCGCGGGGTGCGCCCGATGGGCGTCTGGTCAATGTCTATGATTTTGTCTATATGCTCCAGGCCTTCGAGGCGCTCGAACTTGCCGGGGCGCAGCCGCGATCCGCTGTGCAGCGCGCGCAGCACCGCCGGATACAGCGTTTCGTTAATCAAGCTGGACTTGCCGGATCCCGACACGCCGGTGACGCAAACAAACACCCCCAGCGGGAATTCCACGTGTATGTTTTTCAGGTTGTTGTGCTTCGCGCCGTGGAGTTTCAGGAAAGGACCGTTGGGCTTGCGCGGCGCCGCCGGACAATGAATCTGGAAGGCCCCGGAGAGAAACTGCCCGGTCATGGATTCCTTTACCTTCAGGATGTCTTTCGGGCTTCCCTGCGCCACGATGCGCCCGCCATGCACGCCCGCGCCCGGCCCCAGATCGATGACATGGTCCGCCGTGCGGATGGTGCCCTCGTCATGCTCCACCACAATTACGGTGTTGCCGAGATCGCGGAGCCGCAGCAGCGTCGAGATCAGTTTTTCGTTGTCGCGCTGATGCAGGCCGATGCTGGGTTCATCAAGGATGTACAATACGCCCACGAGGCCCGAACCGATTTGCGTGGCGAGCCGGATGCGCTGGGATTCGCCGCCGGACAGCGACCCCGCATGACGGTCCAGGGTAAGGTAATCGAGCCCCACGCTGACCAGGAACCCCAGCCGTTCGCGGATTTCCTTGATGGCGCGTTCCGCGATGAGTTTCTGGGCGGGCTTCAGCTGGAGCGCGCGCACGAACTCGAGGGCGTGGCCGATGGTCATGCCGGTGGCGTCCATGATGGTTTGGCCGCCGATTTTCACCGCGCGCGATTCCGGGCGCAGCCGCGCGCCCCCGCATTCCTGACAGGGCCGCGCCGCCATGAATGCATCAATCATTTCCCGCGCGCGCGGGGACTCCGTTTCGCGGTAGCGGCGCTCGAGGTTCGGGATCACGCCCTCGAAGGGCCGCCGCACTTCGTATTTCCGCTCCTCGTTCGAAAAGGAAAAATCCATTTCCTCTTCGCCCGAGCCGTACAACACAATTTCCCGGAAGGATTCCGGCAGATTCTTCCACGGCGTGCGCTCGCTTTGCTTGTAATGGCGGCAGACGGACACCAGCGCGCGCCGGTACATGCCGTCGAGCACCGCGCGCATGCTCCAGGGCCGCACCGCGCCCTCTGCAATCGAGAGCGCCGGATCCGGCACGACCAGGTCCGGATCAATCTCCATGACCGAGCCGAGGCCGGTACAATGCGGGCAGGCCCCGTGCGGGTTGTTGAAGGAAAACATGCGCGGTTCGAGTTCCTCGCAGGCAATGCCGCAGTCCACGCAGGCCAGATGCTCGCTTTGCAGGATTTCGCGCGCGGGTTCTCCCGGAATCTCATGCCAAATGCGGATCAGCCCCTTGCCCAGCTTCAGGCACATTTCGACGGAGTCCGTCAGGCGTTTCCGGATGTCGTCCTTCACCGCCAGGCGGTCCACCACCACGTCAATGTCGTGTTTGACGTAGCGCTCCATCTGGATGTCGTCGTCCACGTGATAGAACTGCCCGTCCACGCGCACCCGGACAAACCCCTGCTGCTTGATGTCCTCGATGACCTTCTGGTAGGTGCCCTTGCGCTGCCGGATCACCGGCGCGAGCAATTGCACGCGGCTGTTGCGCGGAAAGGCCAGAATAAGGTCCACAATGGACTGCGGGGTTTGCGACTCGATCACCTTGCCGCATTTGTAACAATGCGGCGTGCCGATGCGCGCGAAAAGCAGGCGCAGGTAGTCGTAGATTTCCGTCACCGTGCCCACGGTCGAGCGCGGGTTGCGGTGCGTCGTTTTCTGTTCAATGGAGATGGCCGGGCTCAACCCCTCGATGTAATCCACGTCCGGCTTGTCCATCTGTTCGAGAAATTGCCGCGCATAGGCGGACAGGCTCTCGACATACCGCCGCTGCCCTTCGGCGTAGATGGTGTCGAAGGCCAGGCTCGATTTGCCTGAACCGCTTAACCCCGTGATCACCACCAGGCTGTCCCGCGGTATTTCCAAATTCAGGTTCGCGAGATTATGCTCCCGCGCCCCGCGAATAATGATTTGATTATGCGAATGTTTTGCTGTCATAACCGCCGAAATTCCAAAGGATACCTGTCGAAAGGAACACCAGTATACCCCATTTTCATCTTGGAAATAAGGATTATTCCAAAAGTCGTTTAACACTGTCACACAGCTTGGGCAGTTTCTCTTGAAGCACCACCCAAACCAAATCCTGGTCTACTTGATCATATCCATGCACCAATATGTGCCGAAAACGAATGATTCTGGCATATTCAGGAATGCGGGCCGCGATCTCTTCATGATTTTTGGACAATGCCCATAATGCTTCACCGAGAATCATCAACTCACGTTCGACGGCGGCCCTGAACCCTCTATCGGTTTTAAGGTCTTCCAGTTGCCGCCCCTGAGTAAAATCGAGCAAAAATTGTGCTGAATCCAGCATATCATAGAGATATTTTTCGGGATTATGCGACATAGAGAAGTTTCCGGTCTTGTTTTGCCTGTTGGATAAAATAAGGGTTCCGCAGGGTGCCGGCCTCAACGAGATCCACCGGTTTCCCGAAAAGATTTTCCAGGGTTTCAACAAGACCAAAATAGCGTTCGTAGTGTTCGCTTGGTGAACAGGGAAGAAATTCCACCAAGAAATCGAGATCACTGCTTTTTTCGGTAAAATCACCGTTTGCCGCCGACCCAAAGAGATGCAACCGCCTCACGCCATACTGTTGGCATAGTCGTGTCAGCGCATCCTTATTCTTTGTAATCAATTCAAGCATACAAACGGATTTTTCCTCTTATTACGTATTTGCTGCCTTCAGAATAGACGATTATGTACAGTATCGGCAACTCATTGACACTATCGGCGGGTAAGCCTCGCCATTGATAGAAAAGGGCGATGGGGAGTGGGAACGAGGGGATATCTTGTTTGTTACGGTGTTCTCAGCACCATGAGGCGGATTTCGGTCATGTCTTCGATGGCGTAGCGGATGCCTTCGCGGCCGAGGCCGCTGTCTTTGACGCCGCCGTAGGGCATGTGGTCCACGCGCCAGGAAGGCACGTCGCCGATAACCACGCCGCCCACTTCGAGGGTGTCCCAGGCTTTTTGGGCCTTGTAGAGGTCCCGGGTGAACACGCCGGCCTGGAGGCCGAATTTGCTGTCATTGACTTCCGCGAGCGCCGCGTCAAAGTCGTTGAAAGGCGTGAGCAAGGCGGCCGGGCCGAAGAATTCCTCTGCGTACAGGGGTTCATTGCGGGGAACATTTTCGAGGAGGGTGGCGTCGAGCATGCGCCCCTCGCGGTGGCCGCCGCAGAGGAGGGTGGCGTCCGCGTTCACCGCGGAGGCGATCCAACTTTGCATGCGCTCGGCTTCCTTGTCGGAAATGACGGGGCCGATGAACGTGTCCTCGTTCTTGGGATCGCCTGCTTTCAATTTCTTTGCGGCGGCCACGAGTTTTTCCTTAAACGCCTCATAGATTGTCTCATGCACCAGGATTCGTTGCACGCTGATGCAGCTTTGCCCGGATTGGTAAAACGCGCCGATGATCACGCGCGAAACGGCATCGTCAATATCGGCGTCTTCATCAATAATGACCGCCGCGTTGCCGCCCAGTTCCAGAACGACTTTTTTCCTGCCCGCCCGTGCCTTGAGGTCCCAGCCGACTTCCGGCGACCCGGTGAAGCTCAGCAGTTTCAACCGATCATCAACGGTGAACAACTCCGCGCCGTCGCGGCGGCAGGGAAGAATGGAAAACGCCCCTTCGGGCAGATCGGTTTCGGCCAGGATTTCACCGATGATCAGCGCGCCGAGGGGGGTCAGGCTGGCGGGTTTCAGCACAAACGGACAACCCACCGCGAGCGCCGGAGCAATTTTGTGCGCGGCCAGATTGAGCGGGAAGTTGAACGGCGAGATGAAGGAACACGGTCCGATGGGCACCCGCTTCCACAGGCCCGAGTAGCCTTTGGCGCGCGGGCTGCGGTCCAGGGACAGCACCTCGCCGTTGACATTCACCGACAACTCGGCGGCCACCTTGAACGTGTCAATGAGCCGCGCCACTTCGCCGCGGCTGTCTTTGATCGGCTTGCCGGCTTCAATGCACAGCGTCATGGCCAATTCTTCGGCGCGTTCACGGAAGCGCGCCACGCAATGTTCGAGGATGGCCTGCCGCTGGAAGGACGCCATCTGCCGCATGGGTTCCGCGGCTTCGGCGGCCTTGGCGATGCCGCGATCAATGGCGGCGGCGCCCGCCATGGCCACCCGCGTGGCCACCTCGCCGGTGTACTTGTCCATCACCTCCAAATCGGCATTGGGGGCCACGGGCTTGTTGGCGAGATAATACGGATAGGATTCTTTCAGCATGACGTCGTTCTCCGTTCAGGCCACGAGGTGCAGCCGGTCCGTTAACAGTTCATTTTCCCGGTAATCAATGGGCACCGTCACCAGCGCGGGGCGGTGGGCCGTGAAGGCGCGTTCGAGCGCGGGGGCAAGGTCCACGGCATTTTGCACCGCGATGCCTTCCCATCCGAAACTTTCCGCCAATTTCATAAACTCCGGATTGCCAAACGAACAATCCGTGTGATTGCCGAACTCGGTGCTTTGCTTCCACTCGATCAGGTTGTAGCCGTTGTCCACCCACACCAGCACCACAATGTTCGTGCCAAAGCGCACCGCCGTCTCCATTTCCTGCACGTTCATGAGAAACCCGCCGTCGCCGCAAACCGCCATCACCCGCCGGTCCGGATGGACCAGCTTGGCGGCAATCGCGCCGGGCAATGCGCCGCCCATCGAGCAGAATCCGTTCGGGATCAGGCAGGTATTCGGCTCGTCGCAGTGGTAATACTGCGCGATCCACATTTTATGCGTGCCGACGTCGCTGAGGAGAATGTCGTGCGGCCCCATGGCCTGCCGCACATCCCACAGGACCTTCTGTGGACGAATCAAGCCTTCCGTGCGGTCGAC
>CAYXPO010000206.1:0-7772 GCA_964466925.1 uncultured Nitrospirales bacterium | reverse complement strand
GAAAGAAACTCGTCCACATTCATGGGATCATCATTCTCCACGGCGGGCGGCTTGGATTTTCCGCCAACCCGCTTTTGATTATGGCACAAACCCGCCACGGCGGGCGAACAGTGTCCAGTGGGTTTGTCTGCGGGTTTTGGATACAATACGTCCCGCACCATACAGCTTTGGGAGGTTTGAGCATGAACAAGGCCAAGGTTCCGTACACGCGCATTGCATTTGTGTGCACCAACCAGAAAGAAGCCGGGAAAAAGTGCTGTGCCTGCGGCGGGGGCGCCGCGTTGCAGGCCAAATTGAAAGAAATGGCCGCGGCGCGGGGCCTGAGCGGGCAGGTGCGGGTCAGCAAATCCGGATGCCAGGGCCGGTGCAACGATGGCCCCAACATCATGGTGTTTCCGGACAACACCTGGTACAGCGGGGTCCAGGAAGGCGACCTGGAAACCCTCCTGGACGAACTCGCCCAGGGAATGACCGCCCCCGAAAACACGCCGGGTTAATTTTATATGATCTGTTTCACTTCCTCGGGAATCGTTGTATCCAGCGGGGTATCGGGAACCGATTCGCTTTCCGGCGGGATGGGCGTTATCTCAGCCGCGGGCATTTCCTGAACCGGCTCTTCCGTTCCTACGATTCCCTCTTGCAATGAAGGAGACTCGGCGGAGGTCTCATCCGCCGGGGGCGTGGACAACGCTGTATCCCCCGTGGGAGACGGTTCCACCACGGGGTTCGGATCACCTACCAATACCAGCAGGTCGTCCGGTCTGTGTTCCGCCGCCGCCGCGGCCTTCGTGCCCACCGCCGCCACCATCACGCCGCCAAAGGCACGGGAGGCAAAAACGCCCGTGCGCCCCTCATACTTCCTGTTTATCGCCTTGGCAATGTCGCCCGTGCGCGGCGCTATCACCAGGATCGCGGGTTTGCCCTGATGCTCAAACAGCAACTCGACCGCCTGGTCGGTTTCAAAGTGTTCCTTGCGCGCGCCAATCAACCGGTAAGGAGCGCCGTCTTCTTTCAGCGCATCATTCGGGTCCAAGGCCACCGGCAGGGACAGATTGCGCAGCATGGCCCGCACGGAGGCGCCGTCGTTTACTTCCGCTTTCGCTTCCAAACCGGCTATCGTGTGATTATCCAACGTTAAAAACAACGGTCCCGCGGGGGGGGAGGGTTGCAGATACCGGTACCCTCCCACGGCGAGCATTACCATTGCCGCCGCCGCCACCGAAATCATGGCGTACCACCGCCCAATGCGCCGCCGGCGTTCCATCCGCTGCACGCGTTGCACACGGTCCAGGGCCAGGGTCCAGGCGTGGTCCGGACAGGCCACCGGAACCGAAAGCTTCTTCCCCAATTCCTGGGCGAATTCTCCCTCCTCGAAGCCATTCAAAGGGTCCGCGGCCGGATGCATTGGTTCTCCCTCCAAGGGGAACCTGCCTGTTTCTTCATACTTCTTCATGACGTTTCCTCGCACATTTGCAGCACGGGATTGCTGTGATTTATCCGCACCCCGCGCTTGGGGGTGTCATGTAAAATGCCGCGCTGGCGCGCATAATCTGCCAATTTCGCGCGAAGCCGGCCCCGGCCCCGGGCCAGGTGCGTCATCACCGTGCCCGCCGGGATATCCAGAATCTCCGCGATCTCCTGATAGGAAAACTGTTCCACATCCTTCAGCAAAATACACGCCCGTTCCGCCGCGGAAAGCTGTTTGAACGCATGGTAGACTTCGTCGCCGCATTGATCCAAAAACACTTTTGGATTATGGATCAGGGTTTCCGGCTCAAAATGCCCCGGCGAGCGGGAGGTTTCGTCCACCACTTCATCTTCCAGCGGCGCGCAGGCCCGCGCATGCTCCCGATTCGCCACAAAACACTTGTTCACCAGAATTTTGAACATCCAGGCCCGGAAATTCGTTCCGGGCTGGAACTTGTGACGGTGCTCATACGCGGTCAACACCGCGGAGGCGAATACATCCTCTGCCATTGCCGTGTCCCACAATGTTCGCGCCAGAAACCGGTAAAACTGATCCTTGTGGCGCTCGATTTCAGTGATGATATCGTTCATCCATCGTTCATCCTGGTGTATTCAGGAAACGGGTATAATGATGTCAAAAGTTGACAGGCCGGTCTCCTCCAGAGAATCACATGCGAAGCACCCGTGAAAGTCCTTTTGGAACTTTCACAGGCGCAACGTGTGGTTTCGGATATGGGTGCGTTATTTCGCGGGAGCGGGAGCGGGGGCGGCGGGTTTCGGGGCCGGCGCCGTTTTTTCCGCGACCGTCGTCACGTCAATCTCCTTGTCGTCCTTCACGGTCCCCGAGGCTTCCACATGCTTGCCCGCGAGCTTCTCCACATCCGCCGCCTTCGCGCCGGTCACCGCCAATACTTTGCCCGCCAGCGCGGCAATGGGTTTGCCATCTTCGCCCTTGGCCGTGGTCACCCTGATGGACACCGCCTTCTCCTTCACCACCACCGAGCCCGTAATGTTGGCCTTCACATCCGCCGCATACGCGCCGCCCACCATGGTCAGCATCAATGCCAAAACCGCCGCAAACGCAATAACCTTCTTCATTGTTTCCTCCTTTCGCTTTCGCGAAGTGTTGTTCGTTGTCTGGACGCCCACTGCGCCCTGTTGCCTTATGTATTCACGAGGAGAAGTTTTTCATGTCACTTTGTGAATTACGTTGCGGGAAGTTCTTCGCGTTTTTGCACACAACGGCCCGGACAACGCATCCGGTTTCGCAATACCTGTGCGGAATGTGCCACCATACCGGGGTACGCCACGGACGCTGGAACACGGCCCATGCAACTCATTGATGTTCATTGCCATCTTGAAGCGGAGGAATTCCAAGGACGCCTCGACGCCCTTGTGCACGACGCCCGCGCCGCGGGCATCATCAGAATGATCACGGCGTCCATCGTGCCGGAGCAATGGCCCGTCTCCCAAGCCATCGCCCGCCGGTACCCGGAAGTGGCCTTTGCTTGGGGCATTCATCCCTGGTACCTCCAACCCGGACATCTTGAGGCATCCGAGGGCCTCCGCGCCGCGCGGGATGCCGGGGCCTGCGCCATAGGGGAAATCGGACTCGACGGCAAAATCGCCGAACCTTCTCTTGAATTCCAGCGATCTCTGTTCGAGGCGCAACTCCGCATCGCCAATGAACTCCGCCTTCCGGTCATCCTCCATTGCCGGGGCGCTTTCAACGAAATGCTCGAAACGTTCAAACGCCTTGGCCCGCCTGTTTGTGGAGGCGTTATCCATGCCTTCTCCGGAAGCGTGGAAATCGCCGAGGCGTTTATCCGGTATGGGCTCAGCTTCTCCATGGGCGGCGCGCTCACCTACAAAAAGAACAACAAGCGCGCCAAAACCCTGGCCCGCGTCTACCCCGGACACTTCCTCCTTGAAACGGACAGCCCGGACATCCCCCCCGTCCAGGCCCTCGGCCAACCCAACACCCCCGCCAACATCGTCCATAACCTGCGTGCCGCGGCGGAATACCTCAACCTTTCCGAAGAAAGCATTGCCCGCCAAACCACCGAAAATGCCCTCAAACTCTTCCATTGGGGGCCATAATCACAGGGCGCTTCGTTAACCGCTCCGCGCCGGCACCGCAGACCGGGGAAGTCACCTACGCGTTGCCGCCGGCAACCGCAATTCCACACCCCGTTGACTGTCCCCCGCCGGTGCCCCATAATCGTCTCCGACAACCCCAGCCCGCCACGGGACGCGCGGCGTCCGCTGGTGCATGTCCGGCGGGTTCACTTCTGAGGTTCCGCGGCGATATCGCCAATCCGGCTGGACACGGGGGACACGGTACACATAGAATGCAGGGAAATATCCAACGAATAAGGAGACAGTGCATGAGCCGTGAATCACAGAACCGGGACCATACCGTTAACCGCAGGGAGTTTGTCCGCTTGGGGGCCGCGATGGGCATGGGCGCGGCGTTGGGCGGGATGGCCCTGAACGCGGCGGGGGCGGAGGCGCATGCGGCGAATCCCGTGCCGGAAGGGCCGTTTTCCGCGCCGCCGATGAAGCGGGTGCGCGTGGGGTTTGTGGGCGCGGGCGGCATGGGCACGAACCATATCCGCAATTTGCTGCGCATTCCCGGCGTTGAATTGAAAGCGGTCTGCGATATCGTTCCCGCGAAGGTGGAGCATGTCCAGCGGCTGACGCAAGAGGCGGGCCAGCCGAAACCGAAGGGCTATTCGCAAGGACCGCTGGACTTCAAGCGAATGTGCGAGAAAGAGGACCTGGACCTGGTGTACACGGCCACGCCGTGGGAATGGCACGTGCCGGTGTGCGTGGCGGCCATGGAAAACGGAAAACACGCGGCGACGGAGGTCCCCGCGGCCGTGACCCTGGAAGAATGCTGGCAGCTGGTGGAGACGGCGGAAAAACAGAAGAAGCACTGCGTGATGATGGAGAACTGCTGCTATGGCCGCACGGAACTGCTGACCCTGAACCTGGTGCGCAAGGGGCTCCTGGGAGAAATTCTCAACGCTTCGGGCGGCTACCTGCACGATCTGCGCGAAGTGAAGTTTGGCAAAGACGGCGAAGGATTGTGGCGCCGCGCCCATGCGATGAAGCGCGACGGCAATCTGTACCCCACCCACGGCCTCGGTCCGATTGCGCAATGCACCAACATCAACCGGGGCAACCAGTTCCAGTACCTGGTGTCGCTCAGCAGCCCGTCGCGGGGCTTGCAGGAATACGCGGCGGAACACCTGCCGAAAGACGACCCGCGGTTGCAGGAGAAATACATTTGCGGCGATGTGAATACCAGCCTGATCCGGACCGTCAACGGCCCGGTGCTCACGGTGATACACGACACCAACCTTCCGCGCCCCTACAGCCGGATCAACATGGTGCAGGGCACGAAGGGCATCGTGGAAGGGTATCCGGACCGCGTGTACATCGAGGGCCGCAGCCCGCATCATGAATATGAAAAAGTCGAAGCGTATTATGAAGAATTTGATCACCCGCTGTGGAAAAAGCACAACGAGAGCGCCAAGGGCGCCGGACACGGGGGCATGGACTACATCGAAGACTTCCGCCTGATCGAATGCCTGATCAACGGATTGCCCATGGACATGGACGTGTACGACGCGGCGGCTTGGAGCGCCGTCTCCGCGCTCAGCGAACGCTCCGCCGCCAACAAGAGCGCGGCCATAGACTTTCCCGACTTTACCCGGGGCCGGTGGAAGACCAACGCGCCTTTGGGCATCATCGGGGGATGACGGCGCCCTGTTGTTGGTGCGCCGGGGCGTCGAACCCTGCAAGGGAGAATGGAGCCTGCCGGGTGGATTCCTCGAACTCAACGAGTCGCCCAAGGAAGGCATCCTCCGCGAAATCCGCGAAGAGACCGGGTTCCACGCTTGCTCGGAGCCAAAACCAAGCCCAGCCCCATCAATGGCGCGATCCTGGTCCTCGGATTCACTACGGAACACTGGACCGGCGCCCTCGAAACCGGCAGCGACGTCATGGAAGCCGCCTTCCTCCCCCACGAACGCCCCAACCTCGTCTTCACCGTTCACCGGGAACTCCTTGCTCTATATGACGTATTGTATGCCTGACTGATATCCCAAGCCATGAACATTTCCGAGAGATTAGGCCAAAATACAGGCCGGCAGGCCTGCTTTTCTCGCGGCGGCGATCTGGCGGGCATCCGCGGAAACAAAGAGCATGGCCTCCCATTGAAGGGCACAGGCAATGTGGAGTGCATCCATGGCGCGGACGGGACTCTCCTCGAGGATGTGAACCGTATCGGCAATGACGGGCGAGGTAAGATGAATTACGGTGGTTGACCTGATTTCCTCGAAAAAGCGTGTTTTGGCCTGTTGGTATTGATGTGACGTCAACGCGTTTTCTCTCCGGCGCCGATTAAGCGCGGAAATGATCTCCGGCACCCCTATCACGCTGATGCCGAGTTCAGTGGTTTTCTGACAGATGGTTTCCACCTCGTCACTGCCCGCTTCATCAACATACCGTTTGGCCAGTGCTGAAGAATCAAAATAGGTCTTCATGATCGCGTTCCCCGAGGATAGCCTCCGCCAATCCCGCGCCGCGTGTGGCTAAGCGCAAGGCGGCCCGTTTCCAGGCGGGAGGAGTCTGGGGTGCATTCACCGGGCACACTTCCGCGATAGGCTTGCCGTGCCGAAGTACCAACAATGTGTCTCCTTGCTCCACGTCAGAGAGGAATCCCGACGCATTTTTGCGAAATTCTGTGAAGGTTATGGTTTTCATAACAGCCCTCAATTCTGTACAGAACTGTACAGTAAAGTGTACAATTTGTCAAGTAAACCGGTTGGTCATCCGATTATGTTGGATGCAAAAAGTTCAGGGGTTTGGATTTAAACCGTCATGAAAGCCGTCGAAATCCTCATTTTCCATAGGCTGAATTGTGCTTTTTACCTGGTTCATGATAGAAAGAGGTCGTACAGAACATGAGGATCCATGAAAGACAAAGAGTTAACGCAATTGGGCGTGCCGGGGCACGCGATGGAGGCGGCGCGGCGTGTGGTCCAGCAGGCGGGGCAGGCGGGGCTGCATGCGACGCTAATCCGGAAGCAGGTGCGGCTGGTGGTGCGGAATCCGGGGGCGCATACGGTAAACCCGGTGTTTGGGGAGTTGGCGGCGGCGCTGGCGGGGCCGCACTCTTCGGCGGGGGTGAGGCATGTTGCGCGGCATGCGCCGTACAAGCAGTGGGGCCGGGACCTGGACCCGAAATCGCTTGAACAGATGGAAAACGCTTGTTCCCTGCCGGTTTCGGTGCGGGGGGCGCTGATGCCGGACGCGCATGTGGGGTATGGCCTGCCCATCGGCGGGGTGCTGGCCACGCGCAATGCGGTGATCCCGTATGCGGTGGGGGTGGACATCGCGTGCCGGATGAAAATGACGGTGCTGGATTTGCCGGTGGACACGCTGGAAAAGAATGTGGACCGGCTGAAGACGGCGATAGAGAAGGAAACGCGGTTCGGCGTCGGGGCGTGTTTTCAGGATCGGCGGAGCCATCCGGTGATGGACCGGGATTGGGCGGTGTCGCCAGTGACGCGGGCACACAAGGACAAGGCGTGGGCGCAACTGGGCACGAGCGGGAGCGGGAATCATTTTGTGGAATTCGGCACGCTGGAGACGTTCGGGGATGATCTTGGGTTGGAACCAGGAACGTATCTCGCGCTGCTTTCGCACAGCGGCAGCCGGGGCACGGGGGCGCTGGTCTGCGGGCATTACAGCAAGATGGCGCAGCGGCTGCATCCGGAACTGCCAAAGGAACTGCATCATCTCGCCTGGCTCGAGTTGGACCGGCACGAGGGCCAGGAATATTGGGCGGCGATGGATCTGATGGGCGAGTATGCGGCGGCGAATCATGCGTGCATCCACCGGCACATCGCACGGCATCTGGGCGTGCGGGTTTTGCTCGATATCGAGAATCATCACAATTTCGCGTGGAAGGAAGTGCATGACGGCGAAACGGTGGTCGTCCACCGGAAGGGGGCCACGCCCGCCGGGAAGGGGATGTTGGGCATCATCCCCGGTTCGATGGCCACGCCCGCGTATGTGGTGCGGGGCAAGGGCGCGCCGGAGTCGTTGCATTCGGCGTCGCACGGCGCGGGCCGGGTGATGAGCCGGACGCAGGCGAAGAAAACGTTTTCCTGGAAGGAAGCGGCGAAAGTATTGAAGGAACGCGGGGTTATGTTGATGGAAGCGGGGCTGGATGAGGTGCCGATGGTGTACAAGGACATTGACGAGGTGATGCGGAGCCAGGAGGACTTGGT
>CAYXPO010000205.1:2817-7791 GCA_964466925.1 uncultured Nitrospirales bacterium | reverse complement strand
GTTTATTTTTGCAATCATCTGTGGTGCGATTGTAATGCTTGGGGTGGGGTGTGGCGCGAATGGAGAAAAACCGCGCAAGGGGATCGTTGCCATGGGGCCGCATGTCACCGAAACCCTGTTTGCGCTGAAACAGGGCGCGCGCGTTATTGGAGTAGGTGAACTGGACGACTACCCCCCCGAGGCGCAGCAATTGCCCAAGGTCGGGGGGTATATCAATCCTGATCTGGAAAAGATCACGATGCTTGCCCCGGAATTGCTGATTTTGGCGGGAAAGTATCCCAAGGTCGCGGAATATGCGGAAATGAACAAGATCCCCGTGCTGAATCTGAATATGGACAGCCTGGCCACGATAGACCAAGGATTGATCATACTGGGTCATGAATTGAAGTGTCCGCAAAAGGCGGACCGTCTTCGCGAGCACATACAAGCGGAAATTCAAGCGGTGCGCAATGCCGTGAAAGACAATCCCCGCCCGAAAGTTCTGATCATCACCGGGCGGCCCGCGCACGATTTGAACACCTTGAACACGGTGAGCGGGGCGTCATTCGTTTCCGAATTGGTGCAGGTGGCGGGCGGCGATAATGTATTTTCGGATTCCCCGGAAACGTATTTCGAGGCGTCCAAGGAATCGGTTGTGATGAAAGCGCCGGAAGTGATCCTCGAGTTTCATTGCGGGGAGGGGCTTACGCAAAATCAGCAGGATGCGTTCTATGCGGATTGGAAGGCGCTTTCCACGCTTCCCGCCGTGCAGAGCGGGCGCATCTTTCTCATCACCGAATCCCATGGGATGCGGCCCGGGCCGCGCGTCGGGGAAGTTGCCCAGTTGATTGCCAGGAAATTGCATGGGGAGATTCCCTTCCCGGATTGGCCCAGTGAGTAAGGGCGCCCTGTTTGACACCTCACGTGCTTTCAGGTAATGCTTCTCCGGAATGGTAACGTACCCCATGACCTGGGGGTGTGCGGTTCAGCATCAGCCTCACACTCCCATTGACCACTGACCGCTGAAAGCCGACCGTTGAAAGCGGATAACCAATGCATTTCTTGCAGGCCGAATCTATATGTTTTGCCTACGAACCGGGCCGTGACGTGTTGCGTGATGTCCATGCCTCCGTCTCGAGCGGCGGCATTACCGGGTTGGTGGGGCCGAATGGTTCGGGGAAAAGCACGTTCCTGCGTGTGTTGGGTGGATTGCTGCATCCCGGTTCGGGGGTGGTGCGGATCAATGGGGCGCCGCTGTCCTCTTTGTCCGCCACGGAACGCGCGCGCACGCTGGCGTTCCTGCCGCAGATGGTGGACCCGGCCTTCTCGCTCAACGTGTTCGAGGTGGTTTGCCTGGGGCGGTATCCGCATACCGGCATGCTGGGTTCGCTCCGTGCCCAGGACCTCGAGGTGGCGGAGCGCTGTCTTCGCGATACCGAAACGGAACCGCTGCGCCGCCGCGAGTTCTCCTCCTTGTCCGGCGGCGAACGGCAACGGGTGCTTCTGGCCAGCATATTGGCGCAGGAGCCGAAATTGATGCTTTTGGATGAACCGACCACTTCACTGGACATCCATCATGAAGTGGAAGTCTTTGAACTGCTGGCGCGGCTGGCGCGTCAAGGGTATGGCATCGTCCTTGTGACGCATGATCTGAACCTTGCCGCGCAGTATTGCGACGCCTTGGTGTTGTTATCGGCGGACCACCGGGTGCTGGCGTCAGGAGCGCCCAGGGACATTTTCACGGAGGAGTTGCTTTCCTCCGCCTATGCCGCTTCGATACGCGTGGGCGCCCACCCGTTCACCGGCGCGCCGTTCGCCGCCGCGCGGCCCAACCGGGGGACGGGACCATGAAATCCCCCTCCCGAAACTGCTGGATTGCGCCCCTGCTCGGACTCTGCCTGCTTGTTTTCGCGGCCAGCATCCTCTTGGGCGCGGAGTCTTTGAGCCTGGCGCAGGCATGGCGCGAATGGCGGATGCATACACCGCTTTCCGAGGCGCCCACATTGAGCATTCTTCTGTATCAACGGCTGCCGCGCACGTTGGCGGCGTTATTGGCGGGGGCGGGCCTTGCCTTGGCGGGGTGTTCGTTTCAGGCACTTTTGCGGAATCCCCTGGCGGAACCCTACACGCTGGGGGTCGCCAGCGCGGGCGCCTTGGGCACGTGGCTCTCGTTTATTCTGGTGGATATGGGCTGGTTCTTCAGTTTGACGTTGCGGCTGCCCACCGCCCAGCTTTGCGCCTTTCTTTTTGCGGGGGCCGATGTGCTGCTCGTGTATGGGCTGGCGGCGCGCAAGCAGCGCATGGCCCCTTCGGTGTTGTTACTGGCGGGAGTCACCATGGGCATGCTGGCCAATTCCGGCATCATGTTTACCCGGTACTTGGCGGCTCCGGAACGTCTTGTAATGATGGACCGCTGGTTGATGGGCGGGGTGGACGTGTTGGGGTATAAACCCGTGCTGATCTTGTTTTTGGGCGTTGTTCCCTGTTCCGCCGTGTTGGTGGCGCAGGCCGCGAAGTTTGATCAGTTTGGGTTTAGCGCGGATCTCGCCGAAGGGCGGGGTGTCCATCTGGGACGTCTACAGGCGCTCACCTTTTTCATTGGTTCGCTCATGACCGCGGTTATCGTCTCGGTGGTGGGCCCGATTGGTTTTGTCGGACTGATCATCCCGCATTGCGTGCGTATGATCACCGGGGCGCGCCACCGTTTCCTCATGCCGTTGAGTCTGGTTGTGGGCGGAGCCTTCCTGTGCGCGTGCGACATTGCCGCGCGCCTGATTCTCCCCGGTGAAACGCCCATCGGCATTATCACCACCCTGATTGGCGGACCGTTCTTCCTGTATATGTTGATGCGCCGGAAATTCACCGACTGGGAACTGTAACAAGAAACAAGGATGAATTTGTGAAGCGTGTAGCATGGTGCCTTTTGGTTGTGGCGTGGGGAACCCTTTGGGCCGCCGCGGACGAAATCGTGTTTGATGCGGCGGCGCCAAACGCGGGCAAAGGCCTCGAATTGGTCAAAACGGACGCCGTTTTCCCGGTGGAACGCGAAGCGCATGGAGAACGGGTTGTCGGCATGCCGCCCAATGCGGAGGATTACTATACCCGCCGGGGAATCACATTTCGTGCCTCCACTATGGTTGTGGGCGTTACCGGCCAGCCGGTGCTTGTGGTGGAGTATTGGGATGATGATTTCGCCCTCATTGAGGTGAAATATTCGGCGGGTTCGATGGATGCACAAGGAATGACCATGCAGACGGCGCCTCCGCTGGCCGGCTATACGGCCTTGGGCACGGGGAAGAAACGGCGCGCTCTGTTCCAACTGGACGCCAAGGCCGTTTCGCAAGGAACCGCTCACGGGGTGGATATCTGCCTCTATGGATTAACGGCTGTCCGCCAAGTGAGTATATTGTCCTCTCTCCCCGGGGGACTGTTGGAAGCGGTGAAAGCGGAAATTCCAGACCGCATCGAGCCGGTTATTCAGTTGAAACGGCCCATGGATCTGGTGGTCAGCGTGGGGGAGGACCCGGAACGGATGCATGACCTCTGCCTGCTGGCCGCCCGTCTGGGGTTCAATGGGGTGGAAAGCTATGTCCGCTGGGGGGATGTCGAAAAGGAGAAGGGGATTTTTGACTGGAGTCATTATGATGCGATTGTGGAAGAGGTGCAGCGGCACGGCCTGAAATGGCTGCCCCTGTTGATTGTGGGTTCCGCGTATACCCTGCCGTCCTGGTTTCATGATTCCCCGGAAAATGTTGGATTTCAATGCCTGGAACACCATCAGGGCAACAACATCCAGACGATTTTCTGTGAGAACCAGACGCCTTATGTACAGCGGTTTTTACTGGAATTCGGCAAGCACTATGAACCCATGAATGTGCTTCTGGCGGTGCGGTTGGGGCCCAGCGGCAATTATGGCGAGTCGCAGTATCCCGCGGGCGGCAATTGGGGCTATAAAAATCAAAAGGAACACATTCACATCGGCTGGTGGATGGGCGATGCCCATGCCGCGCCGCATTTCCGGCATTTTCTGCAAAATCGCTATGGGACGCTCGAGGCTGTAAACCAGGCGTGGGACGCCGGATATCAATCGCTGGATGAAGTACAGTGCGTTATTCCCCAATTCATCGAATCGCCGCGAATGCGCAAAGACACGGTGGACTGGTATGTGGGCGCCATGACCGATTGGTGTGAACGGTGGGCGCTCTGGGCGCGCGAGGCGATGTCCAACACCTACATTTATCAATCCTCCGGCGGATGGGGGTTTGTCGAATCCGGCACGGATTTCACCGCCCAGGCGAAAAGCATGCAGCGCGTCAATGGGGGGATTCGCGCCACGAACGAAGTGGACAGTTATATCCAGAATTTTCAGGTCACCCGGATGATGTCCTCCGCCGCGCGGTTCTATGAAGTGGGCTTTGGGTCGGAACCCGCCAGCAGCAATACCGCCAAGGGATTCGCGGCGCGTTTGTTTAACCTCTTTGTGAACAATGGGCGTCACTTCTTTCAATACGGCCCCAACCTCACCACCTATGACCAGACCATTCCCGCGTGGCGGGATTTGGCCCCGCTGATGGACCGCCGCAACGAACCCTTTGTCGAAGTTGCCGTGCTTTATCCCGATACGCTTGGAAGACTGGACGACGCGGTTTTCAGGAATCTCTATGCGTCCGCGTTTTATCCGCGGGTGTCGGCGTTGCGGTCCTGTCTCGATTTCGACTTCTGCGGGGAGCAAATGATTCTGGACGGGGCATTGCCCCGGTACAAAGTCCTGGTATTTCTTTGGAGCCACATTGTGGAGCAGAAAGTGCTGGAGGCCATTGATGCCTGGCTGCGGGAAGGCGGCATCATCGTCTGCCCGTACTGGAGCCGCACCCCGATCATCAATGTGGAAGGGAATTCCACGACCTTTGATCGTTGGCTTCGCGGGAATACCGGCAAGGGGAAAGCCCTTCTGTTCCAGGAAGACCGTGAACCCGCCCCGCGCTATGCGGAGGG
>CAYXPO010000205.1:0-2807 GCA_964466925.1 uncultured Nitrospirales bacterium | reverse complement strand
CCGGCGGAAACGTACGCGAGCGTGCTTCGGGATGGGGTGTTTGTGTTGCTGAATTATTCGGGGGAGGAGGCCAAGGTACGGGTTCCGGGGAAGCCGGAGGTGGTTATTCCGCCCTATCGGTTTGTAGTGATGGAATGAATGGTCTGGGAGGACTGGGAGCAATAGACCCGGTGCAAAAACTGACGAGATCAGTAAACGGCATCTATTGTGCATGATTGTCCTCCGAGTTGTTAATTCAGGTTTTGTTCGTGTTAGGCTGGTGCCCTTGAAGCGGTCATGGAACCAATGGATATGCAGGAAACACAGATAAAAGTGAAATTTGAGCCGCAGGGGCGAAGTGTCTCGGTGTTGCCCGGCACAAAAATCCTGGAGGCCGCGGCACAGGCGGGCCTCACCATTGATACGCCCTGTGGCGGGGCGGGGAAGTGTGGCAAGTGCCGGGTCCGGCTTATGCCACGCGGCGCAGATCCCTCGGACGCGGAGCGCGCGGCCTTTGACGATGCCGCATTGGGCGAAGGCTGGCGCTTGGCATGTCAAACCACTCTGCATGCCGATACAGTGGTTTTTATTCCGGACAGTTCACTGTTTGGCAGCCGGCATCAAATATTGGCCACGTCATCCACGGAACAGTATGCGGAACTGATGCCGGCGGTGCGCAAAGTGAAGGTGGACCTCCCGGTGCCCACGTTACAGGATGATGCCTCCGACATGCTTCGGTTGGAGCAGGCCATCGGCGAATTTGCCGTGGATATGGACATGATGCGGGCGCTTCCCCATATGCTGCGCAAGGAGGGGTTCAAGGGCCATGCCATTCTTTCAAACAGCTTCCTGCTTGACTTCGAGCCGGGGGAAAGCGCCAAGCCGGTTTACGGCGCGGCGTTCGACATCGGCACCACCACGGTGGTTGGGGTCTTGATCGATCTCGATACCGGGGAAGAACGGGCCGTGGAGTCCTGCATGAATCCACAGGTCAGTTTCGGGGACGATGTCCTGTCGCGCATCGCGCACGCAGGCAAAAACAAGGATGCGCTCCGTGAATTACAGAGCGCCATCATCAACGAAGTGAACGCGATGATGGAGTCGCTTGCGGAGGCGGCGGGTATTTCGCCGCACTGCATTTATGAGGTCGTTTTTTCCGGCAATACCACCATGGAGCATCTGTTGTGCGGCATTGATCCGGCGCAACTGGGTCAAGTGCCGTTTGTGCCGGTGTTCTCGCATGGCCTTCACCGGCCCGCCCGGGAATTCGGCCTATCCATCCACCCGCACGGCATGGCCTATGTCTTTCCGGTCATCGGGGGGTTTGTCGGGGGCGACACCGTGGCGGGCATGCTGGCCACACGGCTTGCCGAAATTGAAGGCCCCTCGTTCATGGTGGACATCGGCACGAACGGTGAAATTGTCCTGGCGCATGAAGGGCGCCTTTGGGCCGCCTCCACCGCCGCGGGACCCGCCTTTGAGGGGGCGCGCATTTCCTGCGGCATGCGTGCCACGCGCGGGGCCATTGAAAAAGTCGTGATGAGCGATGACGTGCATTGCAGCGTGATTGATGATGCGCCGCCCATGGGATTGTGTGGAAGCGCCTTGATTGACTGCGTGGCGGAACTCCTGCAACATGGGATTGTCACGCCGGACGGACGCTTGCGGGCGCCGGAAAATGCGCCCTCAAACCTGCCGGACGCCCTGCGGCGGCGCATCCATGCCAATAACGGCGGGGACGTTGAATTTGAGTTGGCCGGGGGAGTGTCCCTGAATCAACGCGATATTCGCGAACTGCAATTGGCCAGCGGCGCCATTCGCGCGGGAATTTCCATTCTGCTCAAGCAGGCCGGAATTACTTTGCAGGACCTTAAGCGTGTTCTGATTGCCGGGGGCTTTGGCAGTTTTATCCGGCGCAATCATGCCCAGCGCATTGGCCTGATCCCGCCGGAAATAGACCATGCGAAAATTCGGTATGTGGGGAATACTTCGCTGAGCGGGGCGCGCTGGGCGCTGCTGTCCAATACGTCCCGGCTTCACGCGGAAACGCTTGCACGCCAAACCCGCCATGTTGAACTCTCGAATGATCCTGATTTCGCCATGGAATTCGCCATGGCCATGCATTTTCCCGCCTGACCACCGCCCGGCCCGGCAAATGGCGAACGTTTGGATTTTTTGGGAAATTCGCGTTACACTAGACGCATGGTGGGAGTCAACGGTAGAAGGAGAGACGGATCATGACGGACTTCATGGACATTCTTCGCGGGCGCCGAAGTATTCGCAAGTACAAACCGGAACCGGTGCCGGAAAACGAACTGGCCGCCGTGTTGGAGGCCGTACGCTGGTCGCAATCCTGGGCCAATACCCAATGTTGGGAACTCATCGTCATCACGGACAAGGCCGTCCGGGCGCAATTGCAGGAAGCCGTCCCCAAGGGCAACCCTTCCTTCAAGGCGATTGTGGAGGCGCCGGTGTTGCTGGCGTTATGCGCGGAATTGAAACGTGCGGGATTCTACAAGGGCAACGCCGCCAGCAAATTCGGCGACTGGTTCATGTTCGATTTGGGGGTTGTGACGCAAAATATCGCCTTGACCGCCCATGCGCATGGCTTGGGCACCGTGGTCGCGGGATTGATAAATCATGACGCCTGCAAAGAAGCCCTCGGCGTTCCGGAAGGGTATGAGCTTGTAAGCCTTATGCCCCTCGGCTACCCCGATGAACAACCCCCCGCCCCGCCCCCAAGGGAACTTACCGCCTTCACGCACGACGACCAATATTAGAAAGGTGGTTGTTAAGGTCACGTGTGGTATTTAAATTCATTGTGAAAT
>CAYXPO010000204.1:0-7829 GCA_964466925.1 uncultured Nitrospirales bacterium | reverse complement strand
TAGCGTCCCCGCAAGCCGCTTTGAGCGGCTCACAACATAAAGCCCCCGGCTATGCCGGGGGATACTTACTTCTACATAAGTTACTGGAGATAAAGGGGTTATGTGATGCAAAGGAAATGAGCCAGCCTGTACGGATTTGTGCAAAGGACGGTACAATTTTGCTTTTCCGTACATTTTCGAACGGGGGCGGCCCTTGGGGCAGGTACGGCTAATGTTGACAAATTAGCCATTGGGTGGCTAAAATGTCAGCATGATACGGCGAAATATTGAACAAAAGCTCCGGAAAGCTTTGGCGGATCGGCCGGTCGTCCTGTTAAACGGCGCACGGCAAACCGGCAAGAGCACGCTGGCGCAGTGGTTGTCTCAAGAGGGGCATCCCAGCCGGTATATCACGTTGGATGATGCCACGATGCTGGCGTCCGCGCGCAATGACCCCACAGGATTCCTTTCCGGTATGGAAGGCCCGGTGATTCTGGATGAAGTGCAACTGGTGCCGGGACTTTTCCGGGCGATTAAGCTGGAGGTGGACCGAAATCGCGCCCCCGGACGGTTTCTCCTGACGGGTTCCGCCAATGTCCTGCTTTTGCCGCAACTGTCCGAGTCGTTGGCGGGGCGGATGGAGATTCACACCCTCTGGCCGTTTTCCATGGGGGAGTTGCATAACTGCCGCGAACATTTTATCGATATGCTTTTCTCCAAAGGCAATGTGCCGCAGGTACGCCGCTCGTGTTCCCGCCGTGAACTTTTTGCCATGGTGCAGACCGGAGGCTTTCCTGAAGTAACGGGAAATCGTGAGGCGCACCGGCGCGCGGCATGGCAGGGTTCGTACATTACCACCATCCTTCAGCGGGACGTCCGCGAGTTATCCAATATCGAATATTTAGCCGCCATGCCGCGGTTGTTGTCCTTGCTGGCGCTGCGTTCCATGATGGTGATGAATTATTCCGAGATTTCCAGAACATTGGGATTGGCGCAGAACACGCTGAAACGTTACCTGACGCTGTTGGAAACCGCTTTTCTGATTCAAACCTTGCCGCCGTGGTCCGCCAATCTGGGCAAGCGTCTGGTGAAAGCCTCAAAAATGGTGCTGACGGATACCGGGCTGGCTTCGTATCTGATAGGAGTGGCGAAGGAAGAACTGGAACCGGAACATCCCATGACGGGGCCGTTGCTGGAAAATTTTGTGGCCATGGAGTTGTATAAACAGACCACGTGGTGTGATGCCTCTGTGCGTTTGTACCATTTTCGCGTGCAAAGCGGTCAGGAAGTGGATATTATTATGGAAGATGCGGCGGGCCGGGTGGCGGGCATTGAAGTAAAGAGCTCGGCCGCTGTGACGCCGAATGATTTCCGGCACCTGCGGTATCTTGAGGAAACGCTGGGGGATCGGTTTGTGCGCGGCGTGGTGCTTTACACCGGCGAGGAAACGGTGCCTTTCGAGCCCAAGTTAACCGCCTTGCCCATCACGGCCTTATGGGATGTAAAATGATGGACCTTATTCGGTGATGTAGCGATACTTAAACCGGCCTGCGGGGGCCACATCGCCGCTGAGGTGGAAGTCCTGGACGTCGCCGGGGTTTTGCAGGTTATCGGCCCATTTGAAGTCGAAGGAGATCGGGGCATCGCCGGTGGGGAGCCCGAGGGCCACGCGGGGAATGGCCAAGTGCAGTTCATTGCCTTCCACGTGCAAGGGGATTGCAATGTTTGCCACAGGTTCCCACTGCCATCCGCCGGTGTTTCGTTCGAGTACGGAGGAGGAGGCGTTTTGCACTTGGCGGTTCACAATGAAATCGTAACCTTCCCAGCCGGTGGCGGGATTGCGGTCGGCGTCAATGAGCAGCATCATCCAGTGTTTGTCCGTACAGGGTGTGATGGGCTCGCGGGTGCGCGCATGGAAATAAAGGTTTGTGTCGTCGCGGGAAACTTTCAATGCGAGGAAATCATTGCGTCCGGTGGTGTTGGTGTAATGGAGGCGGTCCACGCCCGCGAAGTCACGCGGGAAGGTGTCGCCATAGGAATCGGTGTATTCCGGCCCCACGTCCGCCCATTGAGAGAAGGAGCCTTTGATATCAATGGTTTTGGCGGTGGTGGCTTTGGGTAGGGACGGCGCCCCTTTGTAACGGCGGACGTTTGAAATGAGCTGGTAGTAATAATTGTCCTGATGGGAGGAGTTGGACAATTCGGTGTCGCGGCTGAATTCCTGGCTGTACTGGTCGCAGAACAGGATAGGTTCTTCAGGCAATTTGAAGTTGCCCGCGATCCATTCGTTCCAGCCGGTGACCATGACAAAAGGCGGGTTCAGTTGAAAGGCGCGGCCCCATTGTTCCTGGAAGTTGTAGCCGTAATTCACGGAGCCCGGCGCGATGTGTTGCTGCCCGTCGTGAAAACTGCGGCCCCGGGCATCGCCCCGGCTCATGTGGGTCACCTTGCCGTCCACGGCGCGAAGGTTTTGCGCCACGGCGACATTGATCTGTTCGGGCGCCTTCGGGTCATCGGTGAACCCGTACGGTTGGGGATACGTGGCTTCCCAATGCCACGCGCACTTGGTGTTTTTAAGTTCAAACGGCCAATGCGCGCGGCGCAGGGTGAAGAAGTCTTTGACCTCCGGGCTGGCCTTTTCCGGATCGCAAATCATCAGCGGTTTGCCTTCCCACTGAAACCACAAGTCGGGATAAAGCCCCGGCTTGTACAAATCAGTAAACAATTCCTGGGCGGTGGCCCCAGCTTCCGTATTGACCATGAACAGAATCTGGGGCGTTTGACCGCCCTCCTTGCGCACTTGTGAAAAGACTTCGCAGAGTTTCATATACACGTTGCGGAACGTGACCCGGTTTGTGGTGTCGAAAATGAGCGTGTCAATACCCGCGTCCGCCAGCAGATTCGCGTGACGGCGCAATACCCAGGGGTCTTCGGCATGGTAGTATCCGAACAAGGGTTCACCCCAGAAGTGCGGGCTGCCTTCCGGCCCCCATAACGGCGAGTCCGGTTTTTTAATCGCCTCCGGGTCCTCTTTCAATATCTTGGTGACATCGAACGGACCCTTTTCAAACGGCGGCCATTGCCCAAGGTTCATGAAATAAAAAATCCCCACGAACTTGCCGGGTTTGGGCAATCCCACTTCCTCCGGTAAGGGCAAAACCCGGCCCAAACCGTCCACGGCGGGCCAGGGCGTTCCTGTACATACAGGCGTTTGCGCGGCCGCACCTGACGCGCAATAATTCAGGCTCAATAACACGGCCAGAATGAAAATGAAAGTCAAAAGATTCCATGATGTTTCGCTATACATAACGTCCCCTTCTTCTGCCGGGCCAGGGAATTTTTTCAACCCGGATATTTCGCGCATTGTACTACTGTCCAATATCCTCGTGCATTTTCCCGCCACAAGCCGTGCCGCCGGTTCGTTCAGTGTTCCTGAAGCTGCTCGATGCGGCGTTTCAGTTCGTTGGCCTTTTGTGTGTTGCCAATGCGGTTATAGGCTTGCATGAGCATTTCCACAAGGTAGAGGTCATCCGGGGCGCCTTGAAGGGCTTGCTCGAAATAGGGAATGGATTCCGCGTGCCGCGCCGCCCGCCGCAAGGCTTCCGCCACGAACCGCGGGAAATTGGGGGCGGCATACCCGCTTTCGATGCACGCCTTGCCAAATTCCGCCGCGCCATCAAAACGCTTCAGATGGATCAGGCACCAGATGATCTTGCCCCGCGCGTCCACGCTGCCGCTGCCCAATTCCAGGGCGGTGCGATAGGCCTGCAGGGACTTTTCCCAGTCTTTTTGTTGCGTGTAATAGAGCGCCCCCAGCCGTTCCCAGGGCAGGGGCGATTGGGGATCGCGTTTCGCGGCTTCCTCCAGCATCCGGACGGCGCCCTTCCAGTCGTTCCGGGCGCTGCACAGTTCCGCTTTCTTCAGATAGGTCCAGGGGCTGCGCTCCCGCAACACATTCACGCAATACCCGAAAAACACATGATACGAGAGCACCAGGAACAGCGCGAACAGCAGCAGTGCGGCCCAGCGGGCGAGTGCTTTGCGGGGCTGTTTGAAAAGCGTATCCGGCATGTTACTGCGCCCCTTTCGCGCCCAGCACCACCCGCACGGTGCCAATCAAAATCTTCAAATCCGTGACCAACGAGACGCTGCTGATGTAGAGCAAATCGTAGCGCAGCCGGTCCTCCGGTTCGGAATCATAGGAGCCCAGCACGTGCGAGAGGCTGGTGACGCCCGGCCGCACTTGCAGCCGCCGCTCGAACAACGGCCATTGCGTGCAAAATTCTTCATGAAAATGCGGGCGTTCCGGGCGCGGCCCGATCAGGCTCATATCGCCCTTGAGCACATTCAAGAGTTGCGGAATCTCGTCTATGCGGTGTTTTCGGATGAACCGGCCCACCGGCGTCACCCGGTCGTCATTCGCCCGCGCCCACACCGGCCCGGTCCGCGCTTCGGCATCCACCACCATCGAGCGGAACTTGTACAGTTTGAAGCGGCGCCCATTCAACCCCATGCGCTCCTGGGTATAGAACAACGGCCCCGGCGCGGTGAGTTTGATGCATACCGCCGTGACCAGGCAGATCGGCGCGGCCAGCATCAGCCCGCCAAGCGCGCATGCGATATCCACAGCGCGCTTCAAATACACATAGGGCGCGAAGACCTGCCGGTTCGACACCTCTATGAGGGGAATGCCCGCGATGGCCAGCAGTTTGCTCTGCCGGAAGAACGGCAAATCATTCAGCATGGGATAGACAAACGTCCGCCCGAAATGAAACTCGCAGAACTCGAGAATCGCCGCCGAAACATCGCGGTTTTTCGGGTCCGACACGATAATGGCCCCCTTGCTCAACAAGGGCTGTCCCGGGCCGCCGGTCTCCTTTTCCGCCACCAGAGCTTTTAGCTCCTCCAAGGTCACGTATTGCGCATTCGCCCGGACGTCCCGCCGGGTATTGATGTCGTCCGCGATGCGCCGGGCCTGCGCTTCCGGCCCCAGCACATAAAAGAACCGCTGCAGCGCGGGGAAGCGTCCGGAAAATGTGCCCAGGTAATAGCGCCACAACACGAACGCCAACACCGCCAGGCACGGCCCCAGCACCAACTCGCGGCCCGAAATCGCCAGAATGCCTTCCGGCATGAGGCGGGTAACGCCAAATACCGCCGCCGCCATCACCCCCACCCCCAGGCAGGCGAAATACACCGCGTCAAAACGGTCCGTAATGCGGACGGGATGATAACCCCGCGCCACTACTATCGCCGCCAGATACAACGCCACGCACACCGCCTGATCCCGGTAAAGCTGCCCCAGACTATCCAGATACACCAGCGTGTGCAGGCGCGTCAGCGTGGCGATATTCAGCGACACCCACAATAGAAGGGCGTCCGTGACAAGGCAACACAGCCATACGAGATGTTTTTCGCGTGACGCTGACAATACTCGTTCCTTATTTGATCCGTTAGAGGCCACTCCGCGTTTTTCCGGTGGAAAACCCTCCTAAGGTAATGCTTCGGATGCTTGATAATAATGGAGCACACCCCCCGCCCGCAAGGGAAGGGTGAAAGGGGAGCGGTGAAAGGGAGAGCGTGCCTTCCCGCAGCCAGTTTTCACGTCGTTGAACCATTGCCGAGGGGGACATACTCAACACTGCATCCACAGCATCTTGAGGGGGACATGCGCGGTTTCCCATGACATGAAGTCCATAAGGCCGTTTCCTGATGGACGGGCATAGGACCGTGCCGTTAATGGGATTTCTTCTGACAAGGCGCTGACACAAAGCAATAAAACCCCTGGGCCTCCAAATGGCGCCATCCTTTTTCTTTTGCTTGTGACAGTGAACATAGGCATAAGACGCGCGATGATTTCCGTAGACTTTTTGATCCTGTATGTGCCAAATTTGCGTGTTCTGCGTCTCAATGTAGTGCAATAGGTTTTACAAGTAGAAGTGACGCGGAAGTTCGGTCCGGAACTATTCGCCCGCAGGGTGCGGTATAATGACGTAATGCATACCCGGACGGAGAAAACCGGAAAGGAGAGAACATGGCAGTGAATAATGTTCAAAATCCTCTGGAACGCACGGCCATTGTGGGGGTGGGCGCGGTGGGGTCCACCATGGCCTATGCCCTGTTGCAGGCGGGGTTGACCCATGATTTGGTGCTGGTGGATGCGAACCTTCGCCGTGCCGAAGGGGAACTCATGGATCTTCAGCATTGTGTTCCTTTCACACAGCCCGCGGCCTTATCCATTTCGGACAGTAAAGGGGTGACGGACTGTGGATTGATTATCGTGACGGCGGGGGTGGCGCAAAAGCCCGGAGAATCGCGGCTGGACATTGCCCAGCGAAACGCGGATGTTTTTTCCGGATTGATACCCACACTAGCGGAAAACAATCCGCGGGCGATTTTCCTGATTGTGACGAATCCGGTGGATGTCATGACCCGTGTGGCCCTCCGGCTTGCCGGATTTCCGGCGCAACGGGTGTTTGGTTCGGGAACGGTGCTCGACACGGCGCGGTTCCGCGCATTGCTCAGTCAGCACTGCCAAGTGCAGGCCAAGCATGTGCATGCGTATGTGGTGGGGGAGCATGGGGACAGCGAAGTGCTGGCGTGGAGCCGGGCCAGCGTGGGGCCGTTTCATGTGGCGGAATTTGGCGAACATCACAACGTTCCCATTCTTCCGGAAGACAAGGAACGAATAACGCAGGATGTGCGTTCGGCGGCGGCCCGGATTATCGAGCGCAAGGGTTCCACGCATTTTGCCATCGGGCTGGCGGTGGTGAGTCTTGCGGAGGGGCTGGCGCAAATCCAGGATTCCATCTATACGGTAAGCCGCCGGTGCGACGGCTTGTTCGGCCTTCATGACGTGTGCCTGTCGGTGCCGACGCTGGTGAATCGGACCGGGGCGCACACGCATTTTGAGATCGAACTGTCCTCCATGGAACAGGACGCCTTTATGAAAAGCGCGGAAATTCTGGACAAGGTGTACCACAGTCTTCATCTGTAACAAGCCACCGGGCGGGTTGATAACGGGGCCTGTGCGCGTTCATCATAACGTCCTTTGGATAATGCGGAAAACATGCCCTAGGAGCGGTTATGCAGCTTTCAACGCTTTCAGTCTTGTCGGAAGAGGACATTCGGGCCGTTCACGAAGCGAGCCTGGATATTTTGGAGTGCGCCGGCGTCAAAATTC
This sequence comes from uncultured Nitrospirales bacterium, assembly GCA_964466925.1. Classification (GTDB taxonomy): domain Bacteria; phylum Hydrogenedentota; class Hydrogenedentia; order Hydrogenedentales; family CAILVY01; genus CAILVY01. The sequence goes on along the minus strand of CAYXPO010000204.1, from coordinate 667 downwards.
TGGAACCGGCCATGTTCACGTTTCTGAAAGAAACCGGACTGCCGGTGGATGGGGATAACGCCATCGTGCGGATGCCGCGCGCGCGGGTGGAAGCCGCCTTGGCCGAGGTTCCCCCCTGTTTTGAGGTGTTTGACCGTGACGGAGCGCCTGCATTCACATTGGGAGACGGGGTGCCGAAAATCGCCGCCGGGCACAACGCGGTGTTCTGGGTGGATTCGGAGACGGGGGAAACGCGTCCTTCCACCCTTGCGGACGTGGAGCAGTTTGCGCGGTTGTGCGAAGCGCTTCCCAACATCGACATGATCGGCATCCCGGTCATGCCGCAGGATGTGCCGGTTCCCAAGGCCACACTGCTCTATGGGGTAAAGGCCTGCATTGAGAACAGCCGCAAGCCCGTTTTTTTCTCCACGGACAACGCGCCGGTGAACCAGGCGGTGATTGAAATGCTGCGCGGCGCCTTCAATGGCGATATGCGGAACCAGGCCTACGGCATCGCCCAATTGTCGCCCACCAGCCCGTTGTTCTGGGAAGAAGGGGTTTGCACCGCGCTTCGCGGCACGGTGGAGGCCGGAGTGCCCCTGGCCATTCTGCCGGAACCCATCGCGGGATTCTCCGCGCCCTATACGCTGGCGGGCGTGCTGGCGGTGAACAACGCGGAATGCCTCAC